>JBFELD010000244.1:0-4577 GCA_041552375.1 Kiloniellaceae bacterium
CTGGCCAGCATCTGGGCGTTCTCCTGATCGAGCTTGGTGTCGGCATCACGGTCTCGGCGGTCATGGTTGCCGTCTTCTTCAATTTCGCCGGCCGCCCACCGAAGATGCGCGACGAGGATTGGTGACGTGTTCGAGCTGATCGTCCTTCACTACAACTATTGGATCGTCATCTTTCTTATGATGGCGGGCCTCTATGTCGTGGTGTCGCGCGGTAACCTGGTGAAGAAAATCGTTGGGCTCAACATCTTCCAGGTCTCGGTGTTCCTGCTTTACATCTCGATGGGCAAGGTCAGCGGCGGCACCGCGCCGATCCTGACCGGTGAGCCGGAAACCTACTCCAATCCCTTGCCGCATGTGTTGATCCTCACCGCCATCGTGGTCGGCGTGGCAACGACGGCGCTTGGCTTGGCGCTGGTGGTACGGATCCGGGAGGCCTACGGCTCCATCGAGGAGGATGAAATCCAGGCCGACAACCGGGCGGTCGAGGCGGAGGAGGAGGCCCAGTCTCGATGACGGTTCAGGCGATCTTCGCTCATCTGCCCATTTTGCAGGTCATCATGCCGTTGATCGCGGCGCCGGTCTGCGTGATCCTGCGCCGCGGCACGCTTGCGTGGATCCTGGCTCTGGTGGTGAGTTGGGCGAGCTTTCTGGTCGCTATCAAACTTCTTGCCCAGACGCTGGACGGCGGTGTGATCAGCTATGAGTTGGGGGGATGGGCGCCGCCCTGGGGGATCGAGTATCGCGTCGACGTCGTCAACGCCTTCGTTCTTCTGATCGTCTCGGGCATCAGCGCCGTGGTGTTGCCATATGCCCGCCAATCGGTGGCCAGCGAGATCCCGCGGTCCTATCACGCCCTCTTCTATACCTGCTACTTGCTGTGTCTCGCCGGTCTGCTGGGCGTCACCATCACTGGCGATGCCTTCAACCTCTTCGTCTTCTTGGAGATCTCATCTCTTTCCACCTACATCCTGGTGTCCATGGGCTGGCAGAAGGACCGCCGTGCGCTGATGGCCGCATACAGCTATCTGGTGATGGGGACGCTGGGGGCCACCTTCTTCGTCATCGGCGTCGGTCTCATCTACATGATGACCGGCAGCCTCAACATGGCCGATATCGCCGAGCGTCTGCAGGGTCTTTCCGGTAACCGCACGGTGCGCGTCGCCTATGGTTTCATCATCGTCGGCGTGGGCCTCAAGCTGGCTATGTTCCCGCTGCACACCTGGCTGCCCAACGCCTATTGCTATGCGCCCTCGAGCGTGACCGCCTTTCTTGCCGCGACGGCCACCAAGGTCGCGGTCTATGTGCTGCTGCGCTTCATTTTTACGGTCTTCGGTTTGAGCTTTGCGCTCGCGCCGGAGACCTTGACCCACATCTTGCTGCCGCTATCGCTGGTCGCCATGTTCGCTGCCTCGACGGTGGCGATTTTCCAGGTCAACTTGAAGCGCATGCTGGCCTATTCCAGCATCGCGCAGATCGGTTACATGCTATTGGGTGTGAGCTTCAGCAGCCTGACCGGGCTTTCGGCAACGGTTCTGCACATCTTCAACCACGCGCTGATGAAGGGCGCTTTGTTCCTGGCACTGGGGTGCATCGTGTTGCGGGTCGGTGGGGCGACCATCGTTTCGGTGCGCGGGCTTGGCCGGGAGATGCCCTGGACCATGGGCGCCTTCGCTGCCGGTGGCCTCAGCCTCATCGGCGTGCCGCTCACCGTCGGGTTCATCAGCAAGTGGTACTTGATCCGCGCGGCCTTGGAGGTCGGTTGGTGGCCGGTGGCGATCGCCATCGTGGCGAGTTCGCTGCTGGCCGTCGTCTACGTCTGGCGGGTTGTGGAGGCGGCCTACTTCCAGGACCCGCCCGAAGGTCGCCCGCCGGCTGTCGAGGCACCCTTGGCGATGCTGGTGCCGGTCTGGATCCTGGTATTGGCCAACATCTATTTCGGGGTCGATACGGAGCTGTCGACCACGGCCGCCCGGCTCGCCGCCGAGACCCTGATCGGAGGGTGGCGATGAGCGGCGTGCCCTGGCTGCTGTGGTCGGTATTGGTGCCCTCGATCGGCGCGGTCTTGATCGCGTTGACGGGGCGCTGGCCCGACATTCGCGAGGGTGTGACCTTAGGCACCGCGGTGATCCTGCTCGCCGTCGTGTTTCAGGTGCTGGGCGATATGAATGCCGGGGTTGTCGAGACTACCGTTCTCGTCCCCATGCTGCCGGGCCTGCCGCTCGCTCTTGCCATCGAGCCCTTGGGGATGCTCTTCGGGCTCGTCGCTTCGGGCCTGTGGATCGTCAACTCCATCTATTCGATCGGTTACATGCGCGGCAATAATGAGCAGCACCAGACCCGCTTTTACGTCTGCTTCGCGGTGGCCATTGCCAGCGCCATCGGTGTCGCCTTCGCCGCCAACATGTTCACCCTTTTCGTCTTCTACGAGGTGTTGACGCTGTCCACCTATCCCTTGGTCACGCACAAGGGTAACGAGGACGCGCGGCGTGGTGGGCGGACCTATCTCGGAATTCTGATCGGCACCTCCATCGGCTTCCAACTGGTTGCCATCATCTGGACCTGGACGCTCACCGGTACGCTCGACTTCACGGCGGGCGGCATTCTCGCCGGCAAGGTCGACCCGGTGTTCCTGCCGGTCTTGCTGGCGCTTTACATGTTCGGGATCGGCAAGGCGGCGCTGATGCCGTTTCACCGCTGGTTGCCGGCGGCCATGGTGGCGCCAACCCCCGTCAGCGCGCTCTTGCATGCCGTGGCGGTGGTCAAGGCGGGGGTCTTCACGGTGCTGAAGGTGACGCTTTACATCTTCGGCATCGACTTGTTGGCGACAACCGGAGCCAGCGACTGGTTGGTCTGGGTTGCCGGATTTACGATCCTGGCCGCCTCGCTGGTGGCATTGACCAAGGACAACCTGAAGGCGCGGCTTGCCTATTCCACCGTCAGCCAGTTGTCCTATGTGGTTCTGGGCGCGGCCCTGGCGACCTCGATGGGCATTATGGGCGGCGCCTTGCAGATCGCCATGCACGCGCTCGGCAAGATCACGCTCTTCTTCTGCGCCGGGGCCATTTACACCGCGGCTCACAAGACCGAGATCAGCGACATGCACGGGCTGGGCCGGCGGATGCCCTTTACCTTCGCCGCCTTTTTTATCGGCGCGCTCTCGGTCATTGGCTTACCTCCCCTAGGCGGGTCCTGGGCCAAGTGGTACTTGATGTTGGGCGCTCTCGATGCCGGTCAGGTGGTGGCGATCGGCCTCTTGATGGTGAGCTCGCTTCTAAACATTCTCTACCTCTTGCCGATTGTGGCGCGGGCCTTCTTCCTGCCCGAACCCGAGCCGCAGCCGCAGGCGGCCGGCGCTGCGGCCAGCCCGCTTTCCGGGATCCGCGAGGCGCCCTTCTTCTGCGTGGTGCCGCTCTGTCTGACGGCGGCGGGCTGCGTCGTGATCTTTTTCTACGCCGATGCACTCTACGAGATGCTCTTGCCGATCACGGCGAGCGAAGGAATTGTGCCATGAACGAGCAAGACGACGCGTCCTCGCAGGAGGGAAAGGGTTGGCTCGATAGGCCGGCCAACGTTAGTCGGATCTATTACGCTCTGATCGCGCTCTGCGCGCTCTTGGCGGTTCTCGGCTTTTTCGTCGAGGCTCATGGCGAACTGGCGATCCAGCATTTTCCGGTCTTTTATGGCCTCTTCGGGTTCATCGCCTTCATTTTCATCGTTTTCGCCGGCAAGGCCTTGCGCAAGTTAGTGATGCGGGACGAGGACTATTATGACCGCTGAGTTCTCGCCCGCATTGATCTTGATTCTCGGCGCGCTCGCGATCCCGCTCTTGCCGCAAGGCGTCGTGCGCAACGCCTATATGGTCTTGCTGCCCGTGTTCGGCGGTATCCAGGTCTTCGGTCTTGAGCCGGGGCACTTCGGGCGGATCGGCATTTTCGACTTGGAACTGGTGACCCTCAGGGTCGATAGCCTGAGCGTCATCTTCGGCATCATCTTCAACTTGGCCACTCTCTTGGGTGTCGTCTACGCCCTGCACATCCGGGACACGCTGCAGCAGATGGCCGGCCTCATCTATGCGGGCGCGGCGATTGGCGCGGTCTTCGCCGGCGACTTGGCGACGCTCCTGATCTTCTGGGAGCTGACGGCGATTTCCTCGGTCTTCCTGATCTGGGCCAGCCGCAACGAGCGGGCCTTCCACGCCGGAATGCGCTATCTGGTGATCCAGGTCGGCTCAGGGCTATTGGTCTTGGCGGGCACCGTCTTCCATTATCGGGTCACGGGCTCCATCGCCTTCGAGCACATGACCTTGGGCACCCCCGGCACCTGGCTCATCTTCCTCGGCTTCGGCATCAAGGCGGCCTTTCCACTGCTGCACAACTGGCTGCAGGACGCCTATCCCGAGGCAACGATAACCGGCACGGTGATGCTCTCGGCCTTCACCACCAAGCTCGCGATCTATTGCCTGGCGCGCGGCTTCGCCGGGACCGAGCTGTTGATCTACCTCGGCGCCATCATGGTCGCCTTTCCCGTCTTCTTCGCGGTCATCGAAAACGACCTGCGGCGGGTCCTGGCCTATAGCC
>JBFELD010000245.1:0-4569 GCA_041552375.1 Kiloniellaceae bacterium
AGAAACTTGATTGCCGCTTCGGGATGCGGCGCGTGCTTCAGGACGCCGGCGCCGGAGATGTTGATATGAGTGCCTCGGTCATCTTGATTGGGAAAGATCACGCCGATCTTGTCTGCGAGTCCTTTGTCCTCGTCCTTCGGGCGGGTCATGAGGCGAACGAAATAGTAAGAGTTAGCCACAGCGAGATGGCACTCGCCGGTGCCGATGCCGCGCAATTGATTGGTGTCGCCGCGCACCGGCGGACGGGCGAAGTTGGCGACCACGTCAGCCGCCCACTCTTGCGCCGCTTCCGCGCCATGCGCCGCGATGAGCGAGCTCAGAAGCGATTGGTTATAGATGTTTCCGCTTTCGCGAATGCACACCTTGCCTTTCCACTTCGGGTCCGCGAGCTCCTCGTAGGTAGCGATCTCTCCCGGCTGTACGGTCGCTTTGTCATAGAAGATGAGCCGCGCGCGGGAGGAAAACCCGAACCACAGTCCCTCCGGGTGGCGAAGGTGGGCCGGGATCACCTGCTCGAGGACTTCCGAGCTTACCGGCTGGAATACGCCCTCCTGCTCAGCCCGGTAGAGTCGGCCGACATCGACCGTCAAGAGCAGGTCGGCGGGGCTGTTTTCCCCCTCGCTCAGGATCCGTTGCAGAAGCTCGTCACCCTTGCCCTCGATGCGATTGACAGTAATGCCGGTGAGTTCCGTGAAGTCCGCGAAGAGTGCTTCGTCGACCTGATAATGCCGGGCACTATAGAGGTTAATCTCCGAAGCCTCGGCGCCCAACGCGCCGCCCGACGCCACGGCCCAGAAAAGGCTCGCCGCCAAAACCCCAGCCAACTGTCGATAACGGCCACTCATATCCCTTCTCCTTGTAGGGGCTTTATAGCATTCGACCCCATCATCCATTCTTTTACCAAGCAACTTGAAAGCAAGTTGTTTTTCGGACCCGCGAAAGCGCCTTGCGCCCTTGTCGCAAGCGCACTCTGATACTTTATTGCGAATGATTGTCAATCGCAAAATCTCATTAGACCCCCGCCTTGGGCCTGTCAAGCCCATTGGTGTGATAATGCCTGTGCCTTGCCGGAACTCTTCAGGATCGCGCCAGACGAGCCTCGAGAACCAACCGGTTGGTCTGTTGCTCGTCGATGTGAAGTTCGCCGCCCAAACGATGAACCAAGCGCTTGATGAAGAAGCCCTGGACGCTGCGTGGGGTCAAGGATGCCACGTCAGCCGTATCATCGAGCGCGGCTCGGCTCTCTTCGCGGATCTTGCAACCCTCCCCCTCGGCGGTCACACGAGCGTAGAGCGTACCATCCCGCAGTTCGCTCTCGACCAGCAGTCGGCCCCCACGTGGTAAGCATTCGGCGCCGAAGGCGGCGAGGTTCAGTAAAAATTTTCCCAGGCCCTCGATCCCCTCGGGCTGGCTCGACACCCGCCAATCGAGGTCGAGGCGGTCACTTCTCAGATAGTGCGTTGCCAGCTCGCCAAGCTCCGTCAGGTCGGACCCGACTTGCGAGCCCGCCATCCCATAGGCCATGCGGTAGAATTGCAGGGCATCGGCGGCCTGGCGCGCGCTCGCCCGCACGAGGCCCACCGCCTCGTCGGCAAGGCCCACCTCGTCCTCCTCTTCCAAGAGCTCCAGGCCATTGTTGACGGCGCCGACCGGCCCGACCAAGTCATGGCACAGGCGCGAGGCGAGAAGCTCCAACACGCGGATGTCGATCGTTTGCTGCATGGCGGGGGCGGACCTCCTTCTCCTGACCCGTGTCGCTCGAATGTTCAAGTCTGTCGCATGCAGATCCTTTCCCGCAAGCGCCCTTTTATATAGATAAGGGAGTGATCGAATGGACTTGAGAAGGGTAAGCGATGTCGTTCGAGCTGGTGCCAGGGGTCCTCGTGCGCAATCCGGCGCAGCCACAATGGGGCTTGGGCGAGGTTCAATCGGCCATCGGCGATCGCGTGACCGTCAACTTCGAGCATGCCGGCAAGCTCCTGATCAAGGTCGATCAGGTAGGTCTGGAAGTGGTGAACGAGCAAGACCTATCTCCGTGACTTGAGGGACCTGGAGCAATCGGCGCGCGACCCACTCTAGGCGAGCACATGACCGTTGGGTTTCGGGCGGTAGCCGGCGGCCCGAAGACGAGACCGGAAAGAGGTATGATTCGATGAGCAGTCCTTCAGCTAACGACGCGAGCGCGGGCCGCGCGAACCGCCCCGGGGGGGGCCGCCGGGCTGGCGCGATCTATTCGAAAGGCCGGGAGCTGGAAGCCTCGTCGGTGGCAAAGGTCAAAGAGGTCTTGGGCTCGAGGGAGCTTCGCCAAGACCTGTTGATCGAGTATCTGCACCTGCTGCAGGACCGTTTCGGCCATCTCTCGGCCGGTCATCTTCAGGCCCTGGCGGCAGAGATGGGCCTGGCGATGGCCGAGGTCTACGAGGTCGCCACCTTCTATGCCCACTTCGACATCGTCCTTGACGACGAGACGCCGCCGGCGGCGGTGACGGTTCGGGTCTGCGACAGCCTGACCTGCGAGATGTTCGGGGCCGAGGCGTTGCTGCGCGATCTTCCGGAGACTTTGGGCCCCGACGTCCGGGTGGTGCGTGCGCCCTGCATGGGCCGCTGCGCGGGTGCGCCTGCCGTGTCGGTCGGCCACCGGGCGCTGGAACACGCGGACGTGGGCAAGGTCGTAGCAGCGGTGACCACAAGCGAGACAAGCCCCGAGATCCCGGCCTACCTCTCTTACGAAGACTACGTCGCCGCGGGCGGCTATGAGCTTCTCAAGGACTGTTACGAGGGTCGGCGCTCGCCCGAAGAGCTGATCGCGGAGATGGAAAGCTCCGGCCTACGCGGCCTGGGGGGAGCCGGCTTTCCCGCCGGCCGCAAATGGCATCTGGTGCGCCAGCAGCGCCACCCACGGATCCTGGCGGTCAACGGCGACGAGGGCGAGCCCGGGACCTTCAAGGACCGGCATTATCTGGAACTCGACCCGCACAGATTTCTGGAGGGCACTTTAATCGCCGGCTGGGCGACGGAAGTGGAGACGATTTACATCTACATCCGCGACGAGTACCCGGCGGTGATCGAGATCCTGCAGCGTGAGCTGGACCGCCTGCGCGAAGCGGACCTCCTCGGCGGGATGACGGTCGATATGCGGCGTGGCGCCGGGGCCTACATCTGCGGCGAGGAGTCGGCCATGATGGAGTCGATCGAGGGCCGCCGTGGTCTGCCGCGCCACAAGCCGCCCTTCCCCACCGAGGTGGGGCTGTTCGGCCTACCGACGCTGGCGCACAACGTCGAGACGCTCTATTGGGTGCGCGAGATCGTCGAGAAGGGCGCCGACTGGTTCGCCGGCCAGGGACGCCATGGGCGCAAGGGCCTGCGATCCTTTTCGGTCTCGGGCCGGGTGCGCGAGCCTGGGGTCAAGCTGGCGCCAGCGGGCATCACGATCACCGAGCTGATCGAGGAATACTGCGGCGGCATGGCTGACGGTCATCACTTCAAGGGCTATCTGCCCGGCGGCGCTTCGGGCGGCATCCTGCCAGCCTCGCTCGCCGACGTACCACTGGACTTCGACACGCTGCAGGAGCACGGCTGCTTCATCGGTTCGGCGGCTGTGATCGTGCTATCGGACCAGGACGACCTGAAAGCGGTAGCCTTGAACCTGATGCGGTTCTTCGAGGACGAGAGCTGTGGGCAGTGCACGCCCTGTCGCAATGGCACCGAAAAGGCGGTGCGCCTCATGGCCGCCAAGGACTGGGACCGCGACGCGCTGGAGGCATTATCGCAGGTGATGATGGACGCCTCGATCTGTGGCTTGGGCCAGGCGGCGCCGAACCCCTTGCTATCGGTACTGCGCTATTTTCCGGAGGAGCTGTGAGATGAGCGCCCAGGCAAAGAACGACGGATCGGTGACCTTCACGCTGGATGGTCGCGAGGTCGAGGCTCGGGACGAAGAGACTATCTGGCAGGTGGCGGCGCGCGAGGGAATCGAAATCCCGCATCTCTGCTACGCCCCGGAGCCGGGCTACCGCGCCGACGGCAATTGCCGGGCCTGTATGGTGGAGATCGAGGGCGAGCGAGTGCTGGCCGCCTCGTGCATCCGCAAGCCGGCGCCGGGCATGACCGTGCGCACGGCGAGCGAGCGTGCGCGCCGCTCGCGGGCCCTGGTCTTCGAGCTTCTGGTCGCCGACCAGCCGGAGCGTGCGACCTCGCATGATCCGGAGTCGAAATTCTGGCACTGGGCCGAGGCTCTCGAGGTGACGGAGAGCCGCTTTCCGGCCAAGGCGGGTCCGGCGGGCGACCCCAGCCATCCGGCGATGCGCGTCCATCTGGACGCCTGCATCAACTGCGGTCTTTGCGTGCGCGCCTGCCGCGAGGTGCAGGTCAACGATGTCATCGGCATGGCCTATCGGGGCGCGCACTCGAAAGTGGTCTTCGACTTCGACGAGGAGATGGGTGCCAGCACCTGCGTGGCCTGTGGCGAGTGTGTCCAGGCCTGCCCGACGGGGGCGTTGATGCCGGCCAGCCTGCTCGACGAGGACGGCCGTCGGATCGCCTATGCCGAGCGTGAGGTGGAGACGCTCT
>JBFELD010000246.1:0-4535 GCA_041552375.1 Kiloniellaceae bacterium
AGTCGCCCGGTGGCGCGCTGACCGGCCTCGGCGTCCACATGATCGATTTGCTGACCTGGCTCGGCGGGCCGGCCGAGCGGGTGACGGCCTTCTCCAAGCGCCGGGCCACGCCGGTCGATATCGACGACACGACCTCAGCCCTCATGACCTTCACCTCGGGGGCCACCGGCTATCTGGGCAGTCACTTCGCCTGCCCCTATACCTCGTTTCTCAATGTCTATGGGACCGGGGCCAACGCCTTCGCCGGGATCGATGCCAACACCCTGACGCTGCACCGCGCCGGCGAGGCCGCCGAGACGTTCGAGATCGCGCCGGTCGACACCCTGCGCGCCGAGCTCGAGGAGTTCGCCGCCGCCTGCCGGGGCGAGGCCACCTTCCGGGTTCGTCCCGAGGAAGCCATCCACAACGTCGCCGTCTTGGAAGCGATCGTAGACTCTGCCGCTCGGAACGCGGCGCCGGTAGAGATCGACTCTGCCTGAAGCGAATATGAAAGGACGAGGACCATGCGAGTCGAGATGAATTGCGACATGGGAGAGAGCTTCGGGCTCTACAAGATGGGGGACGACGAAGGCATGATGCCGCTGATTTCGGTGGCCAACGTCGCCTGCGGCTTTCATGGCTCGGATCCCAATCACATGCGCAAGACGGCGCAACTCGCCAAGGCCAACGGGGTGCGCGTCGGCGCCCATCCCTCGCTGCCCGACCTGCAAGGCTTCGGCCGGCGCGAGATGAAGGTCGAGCGCGAGGAGCTCGCCAACCTCATCATTTATCAGGTGGGCGCGCTCGCCGGCTTCCTCGCGGCCGAGGGCATGACCCTCAATCACATCAAGCCGCACGGCTCCCTTTACGGCATGGCCGCGCGGATGGAGCACGCCGCTCATGCCGTCTGCGATGCCGCCGACGTCTTCAAGGTGCCGCTCTTCGGCATGATCAACACTCTGCACGAGGAGATCTATCAGGCTCGCGGCCACGCGTTCGTCGCCGAGTACTATGCCGACCTGCCCTACCGGGACGACGGCGCCCTCATCATCACTCGCGAGCACGAGGCAGTCGACCCGCAAGACGCGGCCGCGCGGTCGCTGCGCGCCGTCGAGGAAGGCAAGACCGCGTCGGTGAACGGGGTCGATGTCGCCGTGAGGGCCGACTGCATCTGCGTTCACTCCGACACCCCCAACGCCATCGATGTCGCCCGCGCCGTGCGCGAGGCGGTCAAGCCCTATCTTTCCGCGGCCACCTGAGGCCGGCTGACTTCTCCCGCGTTCGTTCCTGTCCGCAACAACCGAGGCAACGGAACAAGGCCCATGAGCAAACAGATTCTCTCCCCTCTGCCGGGCGTCTTCTATCGCAAGCCCGCCCCCGACCAACCGCCCTACAAAGAAGAAGGCGACGCCATCGCCGCGGGTGACGTGATCGGCCTGGTGGAAGTCATGAAATCCTTCCACGAGATCAAGTCCGACGCCGGCGGCACCGTCGGCAAGTTCCTGGTGGAGAACGAGGACGGCATCATGGCCGGTCAGCCCCTGGTCGAAATCGAGGACTAGAGGGCGCGGCCATGGCCATCGAGCGGCTGTTTATCGCCAATCGCGGCGAGATCGCGGTGCGCATCATCCGCGCCGCGCGGGAGCTTGGGCTGAGAACGGTACAGGCTTACAGCCAAGCCGATGCCGATAGCCTCGCCGTGCGGCTGGCCGATGAAGCGGTCGAGATCGGGCCACCACAGGCGCGCAAGTCCTACCTCAACGTCGACGCGATCCTTCAGGCGGCAAGGGACAGCGGAGCCGACGCGCTCCATCCCGGCTACGGCTTCCTGGCCGAGAATGCCGGTTTCGCCGACGCCGTGGAAGCGGCGGGCATGACCTTCGTTGGCCCGGAGGGTAAGACGATCCGGCTGATGGGCGACAAGGCCAGCGCGCGAAGCGCCGCCGAGGCCGCCGGCGTGCGGACCGTCCCCGGCAGCGTCGGGCGGATCGAGGACCTGGACGAGGGCCGCGTCCTGGCTGAGGAGATCGGATTTCCGGTGCTGATCAAGGCCGCGGCGGGCGGCGGCGGACGGGGTATTCGTGTCGCGGAGACCAATCAGGACATCGAACGCTACCTGCCCCAGGCGCGCGCGGAAGCCGAGGCCGCCTTCGGTGACGGCGGGCTCTATGTCGAAAAGCTCATCACCGATGCCCGCCACATCGAGGTTCAGGTGCTGGGCGACGGCGAGCGGGCCGTGCACTGTTTCGAGCGGGAATGCTCGCTGCAACGCCGTCGCCAGAAGATTTGGGAGGAGGCGCCGGCCGCCCCGCTCACCGAGGAGACCCGCCAGGCGCTATGCACGGCCGCGGTCTCCCTGGCTCAGTCGATCGGTTATCGCGGCGCCGGGACGCTCGAGTTCCTCTATGACGACCGCACCCAGGCCTTTTACTTCATCGAGATGAATACCCGCATCCAGGTGGAGCACCCGGTGACCGAGTGCGTCACCGGCATCGATCTGGTGCGCGAGATGATCCGCATCGCGGGCGGCGAGCCCCTCAGGCTGCGCCAGCAAGACATTCACTTGCGAGGGCACGCCATCGAGTGCCGGATCAACGCCGAGGACCCGACGAATAACTTCATGCCGCATCCGGGCCTGGTCGAGGCCCTGTCGGTCCCAGGCGGCCCCGGCGTGCGCTTCGATACCTTGGTCTATCCCGGCTGCACGGTGCCGCCCTTCTATGATTCGCTCCTGGGCAAGCTCATCGTCTGGGACGAGAGCCGGGAGAGCGCCCTGCGGCGCCTCGCCGGCGCCCTCGCGGAGCTCGAGATCACGGGTATCAAGACCACGAAGCCTCTGCATCAGGCCTTGGCCGATGACGAGGCCGTAAAGTCCGCGTCCTTCCACACCAAGTTTCTAGAAGATTGGCTCGAAAGCGATCCACCGGGTTTGCTCCAACACGCAGGAGGTGGCTGATAGATGACCACGAGATATTCTTTCGGAGGCGATGAGCATATCTTCGTCGAGGTCGACGAGGAGATGTCCTTGGAGGCGTTCTTCAAAAGCCTCTCCATGACCAACGCGGTCCGCGAAAGCAAGATCAAGGGGGTGACCGAGATATGTCCGGCCAACGCCTCCTTTCAGATCAAGTTCGACCCGGACCAGATCAGCCCGGACGACATGCTGGCCGAGCTGAAGAAGCTGGAGGTCTCGGCCGAGCATGCCGAGCCGGTCATCCAGACCCGGATCGTGGAGGTTCCGGTACTCTACAACGACCCCTGGACGCACGAGACCTTGATGCGCTTTCGCGAGCGTCATCAGGACCCGAACAGCAGCGATCTGGAGTACGCCGCGCGGATCAACAACTTCGAGACGATCGAGGCCTTCATCGAGGCGCACTCCGGTGCGCCCTGGTTCGTCTCGATGGTGGGCTTCGTCGCCGGCTTGCCCTTCATGTTCCAGATGGTCGACCGGCCCCGGCAGATCGAGGTGCCCAAGTACCTGCGCCCGCGCACGGACACACCGAAGCTGACCGTGGGATACGGCGGCTGCTTCGCCTGCATCTATTCGGTGCGCGGCGCCGGCGGCTATCAGATGTTCGGCATCACGCCGATGCCGATCTTCGACCCCAATCAGGAGATCAGCTACCTGCGTGACTTCATGGTCTTCTTCCAGCCGGGCGACATCGTCAAGTTCAAGCCCATCGACCGGGAGACCTACGACAAGGACGTCGCCGACGTCGAGGCCGGGCGCTTCACGCCGCTCGTGCGAGACGTCACCTTCTCTCTGGACGAGTTCCATCAAGACATCGACGCCTACAACAAGAAGCTCGGGGAGGCGCTCTATGGCAATTAAGGTCAACGCGCCTGGACTGGCCACGTCGGTCCAGGACCTCGGACGTCCGGGTTACTATCATCTGGGCATCCCGATCTCCGGCGGCATGGACCGCTTTTCCCTGCGCGCGGCCAACATGCTGGTCGGCAACGACGAGGGCGCGGCCGTGCTCGAGGCGGTCTTCATGGGCCCGGAGCTGGCCTTCACCAGCAACGCCCTGGTCGCCGTGACCGGCGCGGATCTGCCGCCCCTGGTGGACGGCGAGCCTCGCGAGACCTGGACTTCCTTCACGGTCAAGGCAGGCCAAGTGCTGAGCTTCGACTTCCTGAAGGGCGGCGCGCGCGCCTATATCGCGATCTCCGGCGGGATCGATACGCCGGTCGCGCTCGGCAGCCGCTCCACCTATGCGCTGGGCGCGCTCGGCGGCCATCACGGCCGCAACCTTCAGGCCGGCGACGAGCTGCCGTTGGGAGAGGCGAACGGGGGAGCCGGCGAAGGCCGCGGCGTGCCCGAAAACCTTCGACGCATGCCCGGCGCGACGGCCGAGCTGCGCGCACTGACCGGTCTCTATTGGCATCGTATCACCGAGGCCTCGGGCCGCGGTTTCTTCGCCGAGACCTGGGAGGTGGCGCTGGAGGCCGATCGCATCGGTTATCGCTTCAAGGGCGGCTCGCCCCTCGAATTCGTCGAACGTGAGCAGCCCTTCGGAGCCGGGTCCGACCCGTCCAACATCGTCGATGCC
>JBFELD010000247.1:0-4534 GCA_041552375.1 Kiloniellaceae bacterium
CCGGATCTGCACCTCGTCGTTGACGATGTGAAGATAGACAGGCTCCGGCGAGCGACCCTCGACGATCAGCAAATCATAGCCGGCGAACTTCAACTCGGCACCGAACTTGCCGCCCGAGTTGGAACAAGCGATGGCCCCGGTCAAGGGCCCCTTGGTGATCACAGCGTAGCGCCCGGAGGTCGAGGCCATGGTCCCGGTCAAGGGCCCGGTGGCGAAGATCAGCACGTTTTCGGGCCCCATGGGGTCGGCCTTGGGGTCCATCAACTCCCAGAGATATCGGGTCGCGAGCCCGCGCTCGCCCAGGTACTGCTGCGCCCAGTCCATGTTGAGGGGCTCGATGGCGCTCGTGCCCTCGGTCAGGTTCACCCTCAAGATCTTGCCTTGCCAGCCCATAGTCGGCCCTCCCTAAGGTCCGCGTTCGTCTCGCCGAAATGCTCCGTCAGCCCTGCTCGCCATGTGCGGCGACGGCCGAATCTTGCATGCGTTGATAGCCTGTCCAGTCCGCATCAACGTAGGTAATGGCGGCCGTGGGACAGGCCGCCGCGCACTGCGGATCGCCGCCGCAGAGATCGCATTTCACCACCTTGCCGGTGTCCACGTTGTAGTTGATGGTGCCGAAGGGGCACGCGATGGTGCAGACCTTGCAGCCGACGCAGACGCTATCGTTGACCTCGACCGCGCCGGTCTCGGCATTGCGGCTCAGCGCCTCGACCGGACAGGCGTGCAGGCACCAGGCCTCGGCGCATTGGGTGCAGGTATAGGGGATGGCCCGCGCACCGTGCTCGAACTCGAAAATCTTGATGCGCGATTTGGCGGGATTGAAGTTCCCCTCGTGCTCGAACGAGCACGCCATCTCGCACTGCAAGCACGACGTACATTTCACCGGATCGATCAGCAGCGATTTCTGCATCAGGCGTCTCCCTTCGGCCACACTCACCCATGGCGGCCGTTGTTCTCGTCTCATGGCTCCGGCAACGGCTCGCCCGAGCGCGGCTCAATTTGCCACGGCCACCGGGCGGCGCCAAGAGGGGACTTCGCGGAATGCGCGTCGCCTGCTCGATCTTGAGACACCGCGCCCGGATCGATAATGTTCACCCCACTGACTGCCCCAACCCCTTACCTCCGGAGCCGCGTTGAGGATCATGACTGAACTGGGCATCGCCGGTTACAGCGGCAGCGGAAAGACTACGTTGGTGACCCGGCTGATCCCGGAGCTGATTGGCCGTGGCTTGACGGTCTCGACGGTCAAGCACACCCATCACGCCGTCGCCCTCGACCGGCGCGGCGACATCAGCCGGCGCCTACAGCGCCTGGGCGCGCACGAGGTCATGCTTGCCGATGCCCGGCGCTGGACCTTGCTGCACGAGCTGCGTGGAAACCCGGAGCCCAGCGTCTCCGAGTTGGCCGCCCGCATGACACCGGTGGATCTGCTGATCATCGAGGGCTTCAAGCGCCACGCCCACCGCAAGATCGAGGTGCATCGCCCGGCCCTTGGGAAACCCATGCTCTGGCCCGACGACCCCCAGGTCATGGCCGTCGCCAGCGACGAGGAGATCACCGGCCTGCCCCTGCCGCGACTGGACTTGAACGACGTTCCGGCCATCGCCGATTTCATCTGCGAGCGCTATGGACTCTGATTGCCAGCCGCCAGCTCGGCTTTCTTGGCGTCCCACCCGGCCTTGTCGAGCACCTGGATGCCATAGCGGGCGATCAACTTATCCAACGCCCCGGCACGCCGGCCCATATAGCGCGGCAAGCGGCCATCGCCGCCAGAGGCGATGATGTCCTCGTCGGTCTCGATATGGGCAAAGGCGACATCGGCACCTTCGGGTGACATCACCGTCAGCACGGTTCCCCAACCGTGATGGGTCCAGACATAAAGACCGTAAAGTTCCATGGCGCACTACCCGATGACGATGTCCAGCTCACCATGTGCGGCGCGCAGGGCCGCCTCCACGGCATCGGGACTGTCCGCACGGGCGAAGATGAAGCCCAGATACTTGTCGCCCTCGGGTAGAGGCACGACCTCCTGGCCCAGGGGAATGGTGAGGGTGACCTCCTCGATCCCCGGCAGAGCGCGGGCCGCGGCCTGACCCTCGACGGCGCGCAGGCGGCCCCGCTTGGGGATGGGGATCATCATGACCCCGGAAGCGCCCTCGGCCGGCCCTCCTTCGGCGAGCGGCCTGCCGATCACATGTCTCAGCACGACCTCTTCCAGGCTGGCGCCGGTGGGAAAACGCAGGCTGCGCGCGCAGAGCCCGCCGATGGTCCGCGCTGCCATCTCCAGCGGCCAGACCCCGTCGTCACCCACCCGGAACTCGCCGTGGACCGGCCCTTCCTCGAGGCCTAGCGCCACCGCCATCGCCTGGGCCAGGCGCCGCACCTCGGCCTGGGTCGCCTCCGGCAAGCGCGAGGGCGTGACGTAGAGCGTCTCCTCAAAGAAGGGGCCGTCCAAAGGATCGGGCTTATCGAACAGCGCCAGGACTTGAAGCCGCCCCCCGGTCAACAGCCCCTCCAAGGCCACCTCTCGACCGGGAATAAAACTTTCAACCAGCAGGGGCCCCGTCCCGGCGATTGTGGCGATGCGCGACGCGGCTGCGAGAAACGCGGCCGGCTCATCGGCGCGGATGACCCCGCGGCTGGCGCTGAGGCCCAGAGGCTTCAAGACGCAAGGATAGGCAACCTCACGCGCCGCCCGCGCGCGATCGTCCGCGGGGCCCAGCACGTGAAAGGCCGGGACCGGCAAGCCCGCCTCGGCCAGGGCGCGCCGGCTCGCCAGCTTGTCGACGCTGGCCCGTACCGCTTCCGGAGGATTATGGGGCAAACCCAGCGCCGCCGCGGCCTCGGCGGCAAGCCGCACGGTCACGTCCTCTACGCCGAGCACCGCGGCCAGCGGATAAGTAGCGGCATGGTCCAGGATCTGCCGCAGGCCCCGCTCCTGGTCGTGAAAGTCGACGGTGACGCTGCCGCCCTGGGAAAAAGCCTCCAGCACCTGAGGCTGGTCGGAGCCGACGCTGACGGCGAGACCAAGGCGCTCGGCCGCGTCCAGAAAGTCGTGGGCCTTGTAGGAGGTGGTGGGGATAAGAAGCAGCACACGCCCTTGCGGCACGCTGCCGGCGGCGGTGGCGCTCATCCTCTAGACCGCGCTGATGCCGCCCTTTCCGGGCTGATAGTAAGGGTTGGTGCCGCCGGCGTGGTCGGTCACGTCCAGCACCTGGGCGATGGCCGGCACGGCGCGCCGGATCTCCACCTCGATCCCATGCTTCAAGGTCACGTCCGCCATCCCGCAGCCCTGACAGCCGC
Source organism: Kiloniellaceae bacterium (assembly GCA_041552375.1). Taxonomy (GTDB): domain Bacteria; phylum Pseudomonadota; class Alphaproteobacteria; order Kiloniellales; family Kiloniellaceae; genus JAJFGK01. Next base: position 3,304 of record JBFELD010000247.1, read on the forward strand.
CTTCGAGACGGATGTAGACGGTATCCTCTTGAACGTCGACCAGGGCGACATGGCCGCCATGGCCCGCCACGGCGGGGTTGATGCGCTCCTCCAGGACCTCGCGCACCGCCTGCCCCTCAGGCGTCACCAAGCCAGGCTTGGTCGCGGTGTCGAGGAACTCGCGCACGCCGGCGACCTCGGGCACGTAGTGTTTCAGCATGGCCTCGATACGGCTGAGAAAACTCGCCGCCGAGCCGGTGGTCTCGAGATGAACGATGCCCTCGGCGTCGATACCGCGGAAGACGACATCGCCACCACTGGGCTGCACCGCCGGGCGGATGCGGGTGTCGATCAGCTCGCGCAGCTCACTGGCCTCTGGACCGGGCTCGCCGATCATCTCGGGTTCGTCGCTCGTTGCCGGGGTCTCCTCGACGATGGGGCGCCCAGCCACGAAGTGCTCCATGACGATGCCCAACACCGGCGCTTTCAGCAGGCGCCAGTCGGCCTCCTCGGCCTTGTGCAGGATGATCGCCTCTTGGTCGAAGGCCACCGATCGGACACCGTCGACCGCGAAAAGCCGCGTGGCAAGCGGCGAGCCCGCCGCTTGCTCGGCATCGAGGTAGTGCACCATGCCCGTGCTCAACACCTCGCGCCCGGGGATGAACTTCATGACGTTGGGATCGTCCTGTGGCTCGGTCTGAATGAACATCTTGGGCCCGCCCTTGTCTCTTCTTCCAAGGGCCCTCGAGACCCCTATTTCTCTTACCAGAAGGTGGTGCCGCGGACAAACAGGCGCAAGGGGGCTGAGTGTCAGCCGATCGAGACAAAGCTTGACATTGCCTCTCCGGACGGCCACCTAGGGATCTTAAAGTTGTCTCGCGATCGCGCAAAGCGCAGCCCAAATCCTGGCGACGCCAAAATCCCGAAGACAAAATCGATCAATCCGCGCGCCCCTGCTGCGCAGGGGGTGCCGCGACGGGCCGGGCTGGCGCTATGCCTCACCCGGCAGAAAGATATAGTGTGACTCAAATCAAATTTTCCGAGCTCGGCCTCACCGAGCCCTTGCTGCGCGCTCTCAGCGCGCAAAACTACACCCGCCCGACCTCCATTCAGTCGCAAGCGATCCCGCACCTTTTGGCGGGCAAGGATCTGCTCGGCATCGCCCAGACCGGCACCGGCAAAACGGCGGCCTTCGGGCTCCCCATTCTGCAGCTGTTGGCGGCGCGCTCACAACGAGCCAAAGCCGGCGCGC
>JBFELD010000248.1:0-4495 GCA_041552375.1 Kiloniellaceae bacterium
CGGCCGGACATCGGATCGAGAGCACCAATGCCACTGTGCAGCGGCTCCTGACCTGGTTATCCGACAAGCAAGCCAATCCCGAGGTTACCAGCACGATCGCCTATGTCGGGACCGGCGGCCCGCGGTTCTTCCTGGTGCTCTCCCCGGTGCAACCGAACCCTCACGTCGCCTTTCTGGTGGTCAACACAGAAACCGACGAGGATGCGCCGGTGGTGATCGAGCGGCTGCGCGAACGCTTTCTCACCCATTTCCCGGAGGCCGCCGGGCGGGTGAAGCAGATGTGGCTTGGCTCCGCCGAGCCGGGCTTCGTCGAGATCCGCCTGACCGGGCCGGACGCCGAGACGCTCTATCGAACAGGCAATCGGTTGGTCGACGGCCTGCGGGCCATGCCCGGAACCCTGGATGTGCGCAGCGACTGGGAGAACAAGACCTTGAAGGCGCAGGTCCTGGTCGACCAAGTGCGCGCACGCCGGGTCGGCATCACATCGCGGGACGTTGCGCTGTCCCTGCAATCCCACATGGACGGACTGGAGGTAACGGAGTTCCGCGAAGGCGATATTGCGATCCCGGTTCTGGCGCGCTCGACTGGGGAGGAACGCAAGGCTGGGCTCGGCGATCTTTGGAACGTCCAGGTGAGATCCGCATCGACCGGTGAGGTGGTGCCGCTGACGCAGGTCGCCGATATCCTGACCGAGCGGGAGTTCTACCGGATCGCCCGGCGCAATCAGGAGCGCACCCTGACGGTCGAGGTCAAGCATGAGACCCTCTTGGCACCGGAGCTGCTCGAGGCCGCGATGCCTCTGATCGAGGCGCTCGAGCTGGGGCCCGGTTATCGCTGGGAGCCAGGCGGCGAGATCGAACAGGGCGCGGACACGATGGGCCAACTCATGAGGTGGCTTCCCATTTGCGTCTTCGGGATCGCGGTTCTCCTGATCTGGCAATTCAATTCGTTCCGCCGGCCGCTCATGATCTTCATCACCATACCGCTCGCCTTTACCGGCGGCTTCATCGGTCTGACCATCATGGGCGCGCCCTTCGATTTCTTTGCCATGTTGGGCCTTCTCAGCCTGGCCGGCGTGATCATCAACAACGGCATCGTCCTGATCGACAAGATCGACAGCGAGCGATCGGAAGGCCAAAACCTCGATGCGGCCATCCTCGCTGCCGCTCTCTCCCGCTTTCGCCCCATTTTGATGACGACGGTGACGACCGTGTTCGGGCTGTTGCCGCTCATCGTCTCGAACGACGCCTTGTTCTACTCGATGGCGATCATCATCGCGTTCGGCCTCATCTTCGGCACTGTTCTGACCTTGGGCATGGTCCCCGTGCTCTATTCGGTCCTCTTCGGTGCCGGGTCGGATGCCGTCGAGACGCCCGTAGAGGCCTAGCGTCGATGGAAACCGGCCCGGTAAGATTTACGCTCGAATTCGCCCGAATTTTTTTCTCCGACCTGGGCTATGTCGGGCCGATCTTGATGTTCCTGATCGTCCTCATCAGCCTTATCGGTTTCGTCATCGGCCGATGCGAGGGCTGGTCGAAATCGGATGCCGTTTATCATGCCTTCATCAACGCCACGACGGTCGGATATGGCGATCTGCGTCCGACGAAAAAGCTATCCAAGATGCTCGCCGTGGCGAATGCGCTCATAGGTCTCGTCTTTACCGGTATCGTGGTGGCGGTTGGAATTCATGCCGTCGAGCATGCGCTCAAGGCCATCTAGACCGTATGGAGGGGCTGGTGCAGCATGAGCCCGGCCCGATCTAATCAACCGAAGGTCGCTGTGATGTACAGTAATATGCGGCAGATCGAATGCATCGAGAGGCAAAAGTGACGCGATGCGGCGTCTGACACGACGACTGTGGATCGGTGGGGTGTTGGTCGCCCTGGTGCTGCTGGCCATCGGCGGCTGGGTCTACCGCGAGATCTACATGACCTCCGATTTCGCCTTGCGCCACGCGGAGACCTTTTTGTTCCGGCGCATGACGGTCGCCAAGCTCGCCGATCAGGGCAGCTACCGCTTCTTCTACGTCACCAACAGACACAAACTGGCCGAAGAGGGGCCGTTGGAGGAGCGGTTTGGAACGGAGCGCGAGGCGGATTTGAAATTCGGCCTTTTCGACACGCGGATCCAGCCTTCACTGGGCCTTGGCATGCTGATCAATCCGACCGAGTGGTTTCAGAACGAGGAGATTGATCTGTTGGACATCAAGGCGCTCGAGGAGGATGCGTTCGTCGAACAGGTGAAGGATCTGGTTCGGATCTCGCCCTATCGATCGCTCCTCATCGTGGTTCATGGTTTCCGAGAAGCCTTTCCCTCCGCCCTGCGCAAGACCGCGTTCTTCGGCCATATCCTGGATGTCGATGCACCGGTGCTGGTCTTCGACTGGCCGGGAAACCAGGGTGGAACTCTGCAGGGTTATCGGCGCGCTCGTCGGGTGGCCGAAGCTTCCGGAGCGGAGCTAGCCCGCACCTTGGAGTTGGTGATTGGACGAATCCAACCGGAAAGACTGTGGCTGGTCGCCAACTCCATGGGCGGACAGGTCGTGGTCGACGCCTTCAGCCATCTACATGCCCAGACCGACTTCGCCGATGCGCAAACCGAGATCGAAGACGTGATCTTGACCGCGCCGGATGTGGACACCGAGGAGTTTGACCAGCAGTTCAAGCAAGAGATCAATGACCTGGCCCGAAATCTGACGGTCTACGTGTCCTCCAACGACCGCGCCTTGGTGTTGAGCCGCCTGGTCAACCGCGCACAAAGGCGGGGCGAGAGCACGCTGACGCCCGATCAACTGGCGCAAGCCGTCAAGGTTTCCGAGCTGATCGACCCGGACAGTGAGCTGATCACCCTTGTCGATGTCACGCCGGTCAACAGGACCCGGAACTTCCACAACTTCAGCCTGGAGACGCCCGAGTTCTTCGACGACTTGTTTCTCAGGCTCACCAACCAGAGCACTCCCAGAAGCCGCCGGCTTTATCAGGTCAAGACCCCGGACGGTTCCGTCTATTGGGTGCTCACGCGCGGGCGCTAGTAGGAGGTGCATATGCGCAAACGGCTATCGGGCGGTTGCCTTTCTCGGCTGCTGAGGTCCGTGGCGGTTCCGGCCTTGGCGGCCGGACTGCTTTTCGCCGGCTCGGGCTGCGGTGGGCCGACCGTGCAGCCGTGGCATAGCGAAAGGCTGACCGCGGAGTTCACGACCGACAAGCTGGACGAGATCCAATCCTTTGAAGATTACCGTCGTCTGGAAGACGGCTTGTTCCAGGAGCTCGATGAGAAGGTCTACGCCCAGGTGGGGACCGGGCCGGCATACAGGCTGGCCCGCTACAGCGCCGGCAGCCAGGCCGATCCACGCGGCCGGACCCCGGATTGGAACCGCAGCTTCGATTGGCCGGCCGAAAACACGGTGGGCGGGGTCTTGCTGCTGCACGGCCTGACCGATGCGCCCTACACGTTTCGCGCCTTGGGCATGGCCCTCAACCAGCGCGGTTACCGGGTGCTCGGCCTGCGTTTGCCAGGACATGGTACCGCGCCCTCGGGGCTGACCTATTTTCGTTGGCAGGACATGGCGGCATCAGTACGCCTGGCGGCAAGGCATCTGGCCGCTGAGGTCGGGGACAAGCCAATCCATGTCATCGGCTATTCCACCGGTGCGGCTTTGGCGGTGGATTACGCACTGACGGCCCTCGACGACGATGCCACGCCGGTGCCGGCGAGCTTGGTGCTGATCTCTCCGGCCGTCGGTCTCCATCCGGCGGCAGCGCTTGCCGGCTTCAAGACCGGCCTGGCGGCGCTCCCGGGTCTTGGCGGTCTCGCCTGGCTGCAGATCGCGCCTGAGTTCGATCCTTATAAATATAATTCCTTCGCCACCAACGCCGGTGCGCAAGTCCACCGTCTCACCCGGTCGGTTGCTCAGCGTGTGCGCGAGCGATCCAGCTCCGATCCCGATACCGTTCTACCCCCGATTTTGATCTTCAAGTCGACGGTGGATGCGACGGTCTCCACCGACGCCGTCGTCGACAGGCTGCTCGATCTGCTCAGGCCTGAACGGCACGAACTGGTGCTCTTCGATATCAACCGCGTCGCTGTCAAGTCGAGGCTCATGATCGCCGATCCCGGCCCCTTGACGGACCGGCTCATGACCGATCCCAGCCTGCCGTTCGCGGTCACCTTCGTCACCAACGAAAGCGAAGAGAGCGCATCTGTCGTCGCCCGCCGTAAACCGCCGCACTCGGCCGACATCGCCAGCACCGGGCCGTTGAACCTTTCTTGGCCGCCGGGCGTGATTTCGCTTTCTCACGTGGCACTTCCCTTCGCGCCGGACGATCCGCTCTATGGACAGGGCCCGCCCGAGAGCGATGAGATTCTCTTCCTCGGACAGATGGCGCTTCTCGGCGAAAGAGGCCTGCTGCGCTTCCCGTCGGACTGGCTGCTGCGCTTACGGTTCAACCCCTTCTACGACTACCTCGAGGCGCGGACGATCGCGTGGATAGACAA
>JBFELD010000249.1:0-4489 GCA_041552375.1 Kiloniellaceae bacterium
CTGGAGCGCGGGAGAGGCCTGGTTCCGGGACACGTTGGTCGACGCGGATCCGGCCAACAATGTCGCGAGCTGGCAATGGGTGGCAGGCTGTGGCGCCGACGCGGCGCCTTACTTTCGGATTTTTAATCCGATATTGCAGGGGCGACGCTTCGACCCGGAGGGCGCCTATGTGCGCCGTTGGTTGCCGGAGCTGGCAGAGCTTTCGGATGAACGGATCCACTCTCCCTGGGAGGCCGGCAACAGTGAATTGGAACGCGCCGGCGTTCGGCTTGGTCAAAGCTACCCGAGGCCGATGGTCGATCACGCGGCCGCGCGGGCGCGGGCCCTGGCGGCCTTTGCCACGCTCAAGAAATCCGGTGACTAGATTTTCGCTCGCCGCGGGCGCATAAAGCTTGGGGTTCTGATCTCGGTCGAAGGGGGCGATGATGTCAGGCAAGGAGACCCGTGCGTTGGAGTGGATCGAACGGCGGGCTCTCGAGAGCCTGCTGGAGGCGGCGCCGGCCGAGTTGAGGCGCGAGCTGGGATTGGAGTGGCAGGAGACCGACGGCGTCCTGGTCTCGCTCGCGCGCAACGAGCCCTCGATCCTGCTCAATCGTGCCTTGGGCCTCGGCGTGGAGCGGCCCGCGCGGCGCGAGACCGTGGCCCGTGTGGTCGCGGCCTATCGCGAGGCCGGCGTCGGCCGCTTCTTCTTCCACCTGCACCCGGCCGCGCAGCCGCAAGACGAGATCAGAGACTGGCTCGCCGCCGAGGGCCTGGAAAAGTACCGCGGCTGGATGAAGTTCACCCGTGGGCCCACGCCGACCCCGGCCGTGCGCAGCGACTTGACTCTTCGCGAGATCGGGCCGGAACACGCGGCGGATTTCGGGCGCATCGCGGGTTCTGGCTTCGGGTTGAGCGGCCGGGCCTTGGCACTGCCGGCGCTGCTTGCCAGTGCGCCAGGTTGGCACGCCTTCATGACGTTTGACGGCGCGCGGCCGGCGGGCACGGGGGCGCTGTTCATGGAGGACGGGATCGGCTGGACCGATTGGGGCGCCACCGACCCGGACTTTCGCCGGCGCGGCAGCCAGACGGCGCTCCTGGCTGCGCGCATTGATAAGGCCATTGCGCTGGGCTGCCGGATGATCGCGACGGAGACCGGCGAGGCGGTGCCGGGCGATCCGCAGCACTCCTATCACAACATCATGAAAGCCGGCTTCACGGAGTACGGAGTGCGGGAGAACTGGGTGCCGAGCTAGAGATCCTTCTCCATCCTGAAATTCTCGATCCGCACGCCGCGTCGTTCGACCTCTCGTGCCTCGACCGGACGAAAGCCGGCGGCGAGGAAAAAGGGCCGTGCCGTGCGGCTGGCATCGGTGGTCAAGCGCTGTTCTCCCCGACGCGCCGCTTCAGTTTCCAGAGCCCGCAGCAGAGCACGGGCGATGCCGCGGCGCTGCCGGTCCGGCACGACGAAAAGCATGTCGACATGACCGCCCGGCGCCAGTTCGGCAAATCCGACGATCATCGCGTCTTCCTCGGCGGCCAGCGTGTGGTTGGCCTCGAGGCGCCTCTCCCAGGCCTCTTGGTCGAGATCTCTTGGCGCCCAGGCGGCCAATTGCCGGGCGCTATAGTCACGCCGGGCGGTGCCGTGCACGCTGGCGCGAAACAACGCCATCAACGCCGTGAGGTCGCGGGGGTGGTAGGGACGGATCGTCACGGCGCTCGTCCCGGTCATGCTCGTGCTCGCCATCGGATTTCCATCGCCTCAGGCAATAGGCAAGTCGAGACGGGAGATCAAGGAACGCTTGAGATACTTGGTAACGGAGCGACACGTGGCTAACCTCGCGGAACTGGTCGAAAGGGAGGTTAGCGGTGATGAGCGAAGACTTCAGCAACATGAGCGCCGTGGAGTTGGTGAGCGGCTACCGCGAGGAACGCTTTTCTCCGGTCGAGGCGGTCGCCGCATCGCTCGATCGGGCGGAGGCGCTACAGGATCGCTTCAACGCCTTCGTCCTGATCGATCACGACGGCGCCCTCGCGGACGCGCAGGCCGCGGCCGAGCGATGGCGGCTCGGCGCACCCAAGGGGCGGCTTGATGGCGTGCCGGCGACGATCAAGGATCTGATCCGGACCCGAGGCTGGCCTTGCCGCTATGGCTCCCATACCACTGGGGCCGCGCCGATGGAGGAAGACGCGCCGGTGACCGCGCGCCTGCGCGAAAGTGGCGCGATCCTGATCGGTGCCACCACGACACCGGAATATGGCTGGAAGGGCGTGACCGATGGGCCGCTGACCGGTGTCACTCGCAATCCCTGGGACGAGACCAGGACGCCCGGCGGATCGAGCGGCGGCGCGGCGGTCGCGGCGGCAGCGGGTATCGCCCCGCTCAACGTCGGTACCGATGGCGGCGGCTCGATCCGCATTCCCGCCGCCTTTGCCGGGATCTTCGGACTGAAGCCCTCTTTTGGCCTGGTCCCGGCCTACCCGGCGAGCCCCTTCGGCACCGTTTCCCATGTCGGACCGATGACCCGCACGGTGCGCGACGCGGCCACCATGCTGAGCGCGATTACCGAGCCCGATCCGCGAAACTGGCACCCCTTGCCCGAACGCACCCATGACTACACCAACGGCTTGGATGAGGGGATCGCGGGACTAAGGGTCGCCTACTCTCCAAGCCTGGGTGGTCATGCCGTCGACCCGGAGATCGCTGCCTTGGTGGCAGCCGCGGTTGAGGACTTCGCCCGGCTGGGCGCCGAGGTGGAAGAGATCGATCCGCCCTTGCCCGAGGGCCTCAAGCGCGACTTCGATATACATTGGTACGCGGGCGCCGCCAACCTGATGCGCCGTTTCGATGAGGAACAGCGGAGCAAGATGGACCCCGGCCTTGTCGGGATCGCCGCCGAGGGTGCCCGGATCTCGCTACTCGATTTCCTGGCGGCGGGCGACCGGCGCCGCGAGTTCCAGCTTTGGATGAGCCTCTTTCACCAGGATTGGGACCTCCTTTTGACGCCCGCCATGCCGATCACCGCCTTCGAGGCCGGACAAGAGGTGCCCGAGGGAAGCGGCCTGCCGCGTTGGATCGACTGGACGCCCTTCAGCTATCCCTACAACATGACCGGGCAACCGGCGGCGGCCATACCCTGTGGGCTCACGTCATCGGGGCTGCCGGCAAGTCTTCAGATCGTCGGTGCGCTCTACGCCGATGGTTTGGTTCTGCGCGCGGCGCAGGCCTATCAAGGCCTCAGGCCCTTCGACGGGCCCGCTCTATAGGTTGGGATGCCGGCGGTTTGGGCGCGGGCCTACCAGGCGAGGTAGAGCTTGTCCCCCTTGACCTGCCAACCGTCGAGACGCTTCAGGAAGCTCATGCCGAGGAGCGATACACGCATGGGCGCGGAGTTGACCACGGCCTCGACGTCACGCAGCACGATCTCTCCGACTTTGAATTTCTTCAAGGTTATCGGCGCGACGCGAACGATGCCGTTGGCGGTGCTGACCTGCTCGGAGAAGGTCAAGCGGTCATTGGAAAAACCGGCCCGCTCGGCATCGGCGGGGGAGAGCACGACCTTGGTGGCGCCGGTATCGACCAGGAAGCGAACGCGTGCCCGATCGACATCGGCGTCGACGAGAAAATGCCCGGCATGATTGGCCCGGATCTGTAGCTCCGAGGAGGCGACGATGTCGGCGTTACCGCCGGCCGAAGCAGCACTGGCCGTGGCCTGCCGGTTGGCCTGTTGGGCCGCGTTCTGCATATCCTTGCTGAAACTGCTGATCACGAAAGAGATCGTAACACCGACGACGGCGATCACCCCGATGTTGCGCAGGGTCTTGGAGAGGATGCCGGCCTCGCTGGGTTCGTCAACGGGCAGCAAATCCAGGTCGTGTTCGTAATCGGGTCGCTCTGACATCGGTCCACATCCTAATGCCTTAAGGTGTGGGGAAAGCTCATAAAAATGGCTTAACGAAAACCGTAAACGTGGATTTATGATGCACTGCAAAAAATAACCGTGCCGGCGGGGGGTCAATGCAAGGGCGGATAGAATCGCCTTAGTCTTTTGATTTTCAATCCATGTTAAGCCCATGCTTGGTTCCCGGAGAGGCCTGAATCAGCTTTCTTGCAGTGCAAAAAAGAACAGGGGAAAAGGCTCTGGGTAAAAAGTATTAATCCCTTGAGGGGAGGGAGCTTTTAGGATCAGCGGCGTGGTGTGCATAGCTCCTTTGCAAACGCCGCGAGTCAATTTTCGGGGACTGTTGTGATATAGTCCGCCCCGCTTGCAGGGCAATCGACGTTTCTGAATGGAAACGAGAAGGGAGAGACGTTGATGGTCGGTGATATATTTCTCGGGTTCATCATGGTTTGCATGGCCGTCTTGGTGGGCTATCCCCTACTCAAGCTGGTGGTCAGCAATCATCGCCCGAGGGCAAAGGAGCGTCGCCGGGCCTAAACCGCGATACTCTAGACCGCCCACAGCACGTCACAGGAACAAATCAACTGAAGTTGCGAGGCGTGCCGGTC
>JBFELD010000250.1:0-4481 GCA_041552375.1 Kiloniellaceae bacterium
GCCGATGGCGAGCCGATGGGCTTCTGGCAGGCGGTGGTCGGTGGCCGATCGGTCGGCGTGCCGGGCTTGGTGCGCATGCTGGAACTGGCTCACCGGGATCATGGCCGCTTGCCCTGGTGGTACCTGTTCGAGCCGGCGATCCGTTTGGCGGAAGAGGGCTTCAAGGTCTCGCCGCGCTTGCACCGCTTGATCAGCGCTGACGAGCATCTCGCCAAGCTTCCCGCCGCGCGCGCCTATTTCTACGACAATGGGGGCATGCCTCGCGCCGTCGGTCAGGTCCTCAAGAACCCTGCCTATGCGGCCAGCTTGAGGCGCATCGCCGAGATGGGAGCCGACGGTTTTTACCAAGACGAGACCGCCGCGGCCATTGTCGCCGCAGTGCGTGGCGTCGAGGATAACCCGGGCGGTATGACCGGCGAAGACCTGGCCGGGTATCAGGCCAAGCGGCGCCAGGTTCTCTGCGCACCCTATCGCGATTGGCGGATCTGCGGTATGCCGCCGCCCACCTCCGGCGGCGTCGCGGTGCTGCAGATCATGAGCCTATTGGCGCGTTTCGATCTGGCCGGCTATCCTCCGGGCGCGCCGGCGGCCCTGCACCTGGTGGCCGAGGCCAGCCGGCTGGCTTTTGCCGACCGCAATCTCTTCTTGGCTGATGCGGATTTCGTCGAGGTGCCGGTCGACCGCTTGTTGGATCCCGGCTATCTGGCCCGCCGCGCGGGGTTGATCGCGCCGGAACGGACGATGGGTAAGGCGGAGCCGGGCTTTGCCTTGGATCACGGCGCCATGCCCGCGCAGCTCGATCCGCCGGCAACCACCCACCTCTCGGTCGTCGACCGTTGGGGAAATGCCGTCTCCATGACCGCCTCGATCGAGAGCGCCTTCGGCTCGCGGGTGATGGCCGCCGGCTTTCTGCTCAACAACGAGCTGACCGATTTTTCCTTCCGGCCGGAAGTGGACGGCACGCCCGTCGCCAACCGGGTCGAGGGCGGCAAGCGCCCGCGCTCCTCCATGTCGCCGACACTGGTGCTCGACGGCGAGGGCCGGTTGGTGATGGCGGTTGGCTCCCCGGGCGGCTCACGCATCATCGGCTATGTGGTCAAGGCTCTGGTTGCCACCTTGGACTGGGGCCTCGACATGCAGCAAGCGATCTCCTTTCCCAACTTCGTCAACCGCAACGGCGCTACCGATCTGGAGGCGGGCACGGCGCTCGCCGCGATGGTTGGCGATTTGGAAGCTCTCGGGCATGAGGTGATGCTGCGCGAGATGACCAGCGGACTGCATGGCATTCGAGTGCGGCCGAACGGCACTTTGGAAGGGGGCGCGGACCCGCGCCGCGAGGGTGCGGTCCATGCCGACTGAGCGGCCGTTACTGACCTTAAAGTCGGAGGGGGCGCGACGACTGCACCAGGGTGGCCCGTGGGTGTTCTCGAACCAGGTCGCCATGGACGCCGAGGCCAAATCCCTGGAGCCGGGCACGCTGGTCGATCTCGTGGCGGCGGATGGCGTGGGGCTTGGCACCGCGTTCTTCAATCGCCATGCCTTGATTGCCGTGCGCTTGCTCGACCGGCAGCCGGCACAGGCGATCGACGTCGATTTCCTGGCCATGCGCTTGCGGCGCGCACGCGAGTTGCGCGACCTGGTGATCCCGGAACCGTTCTACCGCCTGGTTCATGCGGAGGCCGACGGCCTGCCGGGTCTTATTGTCGATCGCTATGACGATGTCTTCGTGGTCCAGGTCAACGCCGCCGGCATGGAGCGCCTGACGCCGCTGTTGCTGGAGACTCTCGAGATGGTTTTTGCCCCTCGGGTGGTGGTCTTGCGCAATGACAGCGCGGCGCGCGAGCAGGAAGGCTTGACGAGCGAGGTGCGCCTGGCGAAGGGCACGCTCGACGGACCGATCCGGCTGATCGAGAACGAGGCGACGTTCCTTGCCGATCCCCGCGCCGGCCAGAAGACCGGATGGTTCTACGACCAGCGCGACAACCGGGCTTGGGCGGCACGCTTGGCCGAGGGCCGGCGCGTTCTCGATTGCTACAGCTACACCGGCGGCTTCGGCTTGCTGGCGGCGCGTGCCGGGGCCGCCAAGGTGACGCTCGTGGACCGCTCCGAACAGGCATTGGACTTGGCCCGGCAGGCGGCCGAGGCCAATGGCGTGGCCGAGCGCTGCCGGTTCAACCGGGCCGATGCCTTCAACCGATTGGAGCTGCTGGGGGGACGGGAGGAGCTTTTCGATCTGGTGATCTGCGATCCTCCGGCCTTCGTCAAATCCAAGAAGGATCTGCAGCGCGGTGCGCGTGCCTACCGTAAGCTGGCCCGGCTTGCGGCCAAGACGGTGGCGCCGGGCGGCATCCTCACTCTTTGCTCGTGCTCCCATCACGTCGATGCGGCGCACTTCCTGCATCAAGTGGCCCGTGGTCTTACCGACGCCGGCCGCTCGGGCCGGGTTCTGCGCCAAGGTGGCGCCGGTCCGGACCATCCGCTGCACCCGGTGTTGCCCGAGAGCGGCTATCTGAAGGCGCTCTTCATCCTGTTGGATTAGTGGTCTCGGCCGGCCTGTTGAAGACGAGCCGGAAGCAGGTGCCCTCGGCGGATGTGCCTATCAGCTCGATGTCGCCGCCGTGGGCGCGCATGATGTCGCGGGCGATGGCCAGCCCCAAGCCGGTGCCTCCCTTGCGCGCGCTGCCGGCAAAGGGGGTGAAGAGATGATCGCGGGCGCGCGGCGGCAGCCCGGGGCCGTCGTCGGCGATGTCGATCTCGATCCTTTCGTCTCTTTCGGCCAGCCTGATCTCGATCAGGCGGCTGCCGGCGAGCAGCGAGTTGTGCAGGAGGTTGTAGAAAACCCTGTAGAGCTGCTCGCGATCGCCTTCGATGTTCAGGCCGGGGGGGACGTCCATGGCGAACCGTTCGCGGACATCGTCCTCGGGCATATCGTCCGTATTTTCCGTCAAAGCCTTGATCACCTCGGTGACCAGGTCGCGCAGGACGAAGCGGGCCAGCTCGATGTGCAATGGGCCCTCGCGCGTGAAATTGAGGGTCTGCGTGCACAGGCTCGCGGCCTTGTCTATGGCGCCGATCAGCCGGGGCGCCAGTCGGCGCACGTCGGGGTCCTCGCTGGAGGTCAGGCGGTCCGACATTAGGAAGGCGGTGGACAGGACGTTGCGCAGGTCGTGATTGATCTTGGTCACGGCGATGCCAAGGGCCGCCAACCGCGTCTTTTGCAGCAGCGAGGCCCGCAGGCCTTCTTGCATCGATTGCAGCTCGCGCTCGGCCAATCCCACCTCGTCACCCCGCTGCGATGGCGTGAGGTCGCGCGACGCGTCCTCGGGATTTTCCCGGAAAGCCACCATGCTGGCGGTGATACGGCGCATCGGGCGCACCAGCAGGCGGTGGATGCTGAGAAAGACGAGCGCCGCGGTAATCAGCGAGATGAAAAGCGAGAGGGCCAGGATGCGGATCGAGTATTGGATCATGGCGGCGCGCATCGGGCCCTCGGCCATGACGACCTCGACCCTGATGTCGGCGTCCTTGGGCGAGATCCCCATCACGCGAATGACCCGCTGGCCGTCGGCAAGCAAGGTCTCGAAGGCATCGCCGATGAGGCTGAAGAAGGTGCCCTCACCCAGGTCGAATGAGACGACGTCGGTCCCCGGTTTTTCGACCATGAGCATCAATCGTCCGCGGTCGGGCTTCAGGATCGAGACGGCATAGGCGCCGACATGCTCCATCAGCTCCATCTCCATCTCTTCGCTCACCATCTGGTCGGGTGTCGCCTCCAGCGCGAGGATCGCCAGGTGAGCCGCGGCCAGGCGCTCTTCCAGGTAGACCAAGCGGAAGCGGCCGATGGACGGACAATAGATCAGCACCTCGGCCAACATGACGAAGGCGATGGTCAAGATCAGCAGCTTGGCCGAGAGGCTTCTTGCCGTCGGCGGCAGGCTGAATTTCTGGCCGATCAAGGGGGTCGTCATTGCCATCTTATAGCACGGTGAGCGGCCCTAACCGAACTTCAGTAGGAACCGCACGATGCGTTTGGTCCGCGCGCTGAAAAGAGATTCGGTATAGAAGCTGCCGGCAGCTCGCTTGCCGGCCTCGCCCAGGGTCGGGTAGGGCGCGATCATGGTGGCCAGCGCCGAGACTTTGAGACCCTGCGAGATCGCCAGGATCCATGGCTGGATCAGTTCGCCGGCATGGGCGCCCAGGATCGTGGCGCCCATGACCTTGCCGCGCTTATTGGTGATGACCTTTATCAGCCCCTCGGTGTTGCGCTCGGTCTGGGCCCGGTCGTTGTCGGAAAAGGGCCAGCGCAGGATGCGAAGGTCCGCCGTCGTGCCGCGCGCCTCGGCCTCGGTCATCCCGACGTGGGCCAGCTCCGGGGTCGTATAGGTAACCCAGGGAACCGCGCGGTCGTCGGTTTTCGCGGGTAGCCGGAACAGGGCGTTCTTGATGATGATACCGGCGTGGTAGCCGGCGATGTGGGTGAA
>JBFELD010000251.1:0-4471 GCA_041552375.1 Kiloniellaceae bacterium
CCGCGGTCTGCGACGCAACCTTGATCAAGTGGGTGAGGTTCTTCCCCCTCTGTCCAGCACGCCCCCGCGGGTCCGCCCCTCCTGGCCAATGAGCCGGCATGGGCGATCAGACAGCGTCAGGGCCTTCACGGCACCTGTGAAAATTGAGAGCCTCGCAGCCCCCATCAGCGAGCTCCCCTTGTGCGGACGAGCTTGTAGACGACAAGATCGTGAGCCGGGTTTGGCGTTTGCAGTTCGACTTGGCCGCCAAGGGTCCCAAGATGGGAATTCGTGGGATTTTGATAGAGGGCCTTACGAAACCTCAGATAGCCGTCCCGGTGGTGTCTAACCACACGGCCTGACGTCGCTTCGTAAGATCTACACGCGAATTCGTAGAGCGCCGGTAGTGTAAACCGCAATGCTCCTTCGTGAACATCAAGCTCCCCCTCGAAGGCGTCGATGGCTCGCAGGAGTTCCGGATCGCGGCAGACGAAGCCACAAAATATTTTGTCCAACACAAACTCGTAGAGTTCGGGCATACCTCGACTTTCAACTCTATGGTAGTCCGACTATCCGCCTTGATGACCGCGGACGAGGCCAGCGCCAAGGACCATGATGCAATGCCGAACACTTTAGCCCATTTCGGGGTTCAAGGACTAATCACGCGCTCGGCAATTCCCGGCGCTGACTTGAAGTGGATTTATCTTGCCTGCGTGCTGCCCGACGTTCCGTGGATCATACTGAGGATTGTTCGTCTCGCCGCACCAGGATCGTGGTTTATCGACCTTCAACTCTACGGGATCGTGCAATCGACACTTCTGTTCTGTTGCCTCTTATCAGGCGCCCTGGCGGTTTGGTCGAGCCGGCCGGGCAGGACCTTTGGCGTTTTGGCCCTCGGCTCGGCGCTGCATCTTCTCATTGACGCGACGCAAACGAAATTGGCCAACGGAGTGCTGTTGTTCGCCCCCATCTCTTGGGAGTTGTTGAATTTTGGATTGTACTGGCCGGAGGAGGCCCCGACGCTCGTTCTTACAGTATTTGGATTGGCTTTCGTTCTATTGATGCTTTGGAAAGTTCCGATCCACTATAAAGACCTACGAATTCCCCCAACTCGACACTTTGCGGTAGGGGCTTTTTGCCTGATCCTTTATTTTATCGCCCCTCCGTTCTTATTCTATGGACCGCAAGCCGCGGACAACCACTCAATCCGAACGCTAAGAGATGTCGAAGCCCGATCTGGCAAGGCATTCGAGGTTGATAGACGGCCCCTCACGGTGCTGGAGAATAAGAAGATACTTATCCCTTTTACCGGCGAAGAATTGGAGGTGTCCGGCTATGAGGGTGATATCTCCGGCATCGTCTCGGCAAAGGGTGTGTTCGTCGACCCCGGCACCGTCAAGCTGGATTATATTCACCACCATGCCGGAAGGTTGCGAGACCTGCCCTCGTATCTGGGGATCGGCCTGCTTTCGATGATCTGGCTTTGGGCAATCTATGCGCGTTTGAGGCCGCGAGACCGCGGCAACGCGCACCCGTCCTAGCCGATGCTGCGATCTCTTGGCTTCGGTTCCCGGTGTCCGGGCAGTCCTGCCGTTGACACACTCCTAGACTCCGTTCGCCCGGTAGGTCACGAAGCGCTATCATCGGACAGCTGGGGCGGTTCCCGTGCCGCACAGAAGACCGATTAAGATCATGAGACGAAGGAAGTCAAAGACTGCGTGAAGCACCCATGAAACGACTCGTCGATGCGTTCAAGGCACTTTTTACGGATACCGCCCGGTCGGGGGATAAGCTGGCCGAAACCGCGGGCTTCACGCTCGCCAACGTGGACTGGGCGGCGGATCTGGTCACCCAGGAGCCGAGAAGTAATGCCGTCGTGCGGAGGCATCTTGAAGAGGCCTGCGCGAGCATCGGGCAGCAGACGCAAGCAGCCCACGCGATTACCCAAGCGGTGTTGCCCGTCGTTGAAGAGCTGAACTGGTGGATGCGCCCCCTGGGCCAAGAGGACGAGGCGGACTTGGTCACATTCTCGCACAACTTCACCGCCGTTAGGGTGATCGGCGCGAGGGGCCTTCTCCCATCGGACAAAGTGACCGCCGGCCTTAGCCTTCAAGCGCCCGGCATCTTTTATCCACCGCATGCCCACCACGCCGAGGAAAGCTACTGGATCATCGCTGGCGACGGGGAGTGGAAGGTCGATGCGGCGCCGTGGTTCCCCGTCCGGTCGGGAGACTCGGTCTACCACCAATCGAACGCAGTCCATGCAATGCAGACCAGCGCCAAACCTCTGCTCACGGTCTGGCTCTGGACCAGCCACCTCGATTCGCAAGTGGTCATCGTCAGGCCCGTCTCGTGATCTTCGACTTGGCCGCGGATCGTCCCTTCACGCATCCAGGTAATCGGAGAGATGTGCCGCCAGCATCGCGACATAAGGGTCGCTGATAAGGTGGGGCACCGTTTGCGGCGATCCGTCGTAGGGAATTTCGACGACGGTCGTGCCGCCGGATGCGACGCGCGTCCAGCCGCGTCGATTTCGCAGCGGTCCCGGGCAGAACAGCACGATGTGGCCGTCATAATCGCGAGGCCGGTAGTTGGCTTGCGCCAAGCCATTCCGGTCGAGTACCGAGCGGAGACGCTGTCCCGACCGGCCCTCGCCTCTTCGGCCTTCCCGTGCTGCCTTGTTGAGCCAAAGCTTGCCGCTCTGCGCGGCCCAGCGCGCTAGGTTTCGCAAACGGCGCGCGAAATAGGCCCCCCAATCCTTGACCGGCAGGCGCGACAGGTAGCGCCAGTGATGCGGATCCACCAAGCGAGTGATGAAGTCGCTGAGCACGCCCCCGGGAAAGGCCGTATCTATCAAGGCCACCAAGGCGACGTCGTGACCTTGCCGCCGCAATTGTTGTGCGATCTCGAAGGCGACCAGGCCGCCGAAGCAATTGCCACAGAGAAAGTAGGGCCCGGTCTCTTGGACGGTCTTGATTTCCGCCAGATAGGCGGCGGCCATCGCCTCGATATCTTCGTCTCGTTGTCCCCGTCTCGTCAGCGCGCGGCTTTGCAGACCATAGATGGTCCGACCGGGGTTCAGACATGCCGCGAGACGGTGATAGTTCAGGACATAGCCGGAAATGCCGTGAATGGCGAAAAGCGGTGGCCTCTCATCACCGGCCCGGATAAGCACCAGCGCGGTTTCCGGATCGGACTGGCCAAGACGCCCGATAAGAGAGGTGACACTGAAGGTGTGGCTTATCAGGGCATCGGGACATTCCACTCCTAGCTTTTCTTCGATCGCCGACAAGAGCTGCATCGCCGATAGCGAATCACCGCCGAGGTCGAGAAAGTCGTCATGGATCCCCACCCGGTCGATGTTCAGAACCTCGCGGAAGCAGGCCGCCACGAGCGTCTCCTCATAGCTCATGGGGGCGACGAAGCCCTGATCCAGCGGCGGTCGCTCGCGCCGTGGGGCGGGCAGCCGGCGACGGTCGACCTTGCCATTGCGATCGAGCGGCAAGGACTCGATGAACAGGTAATGCGACGGGATCATGCGCGAAGGCAAACGCCCCGCGAGCCGCTGTCGAATGCCATCTATCGAGAGCTGGCCGCCGTCGACCACGAGATAGGCCACCAGATGTTGCGCGCCCCGTTCGTCATCGCGGACCAGGACCAAGGCTTGATCAACAGCGTCAAGGGACGAGAGAGCGCTCTCGATCTCGGCCGTGTCCACCCATTGGCCGCGCAACCGGGCACGGCCGTCCTTGCGCCCGAGGTAGTCGAGACGGCCGTCGGCACACAGCCGACCCAGATCGCCGGTGCGATAGACCCGCCGGCCGCCTCCGCTCGGGTCCGGTGCGAAGGCGGCCTCGGTCAGATCCGGCCGCCGCCAGTAGCCACGGGCAAGGAACCTGCTGCGAACGGCGATCTCACCGATCTCTCCCGCCGGAAGGGGGCGAGCGGCGTCATCGAGAATATCGACCTCCATGTCTTCGACCGGCCGCCCGGCGGGGACGATGTCGCCGTCGAACGGGGTGGACGGTGTGACGAAGTGTTGTCGAACGAGACCGGCCTCGGTAAGCCCCAAGCCATTGACCAGCCAACAACGGGGCCCGAACCGGGACCGGAACAACTCGATGTGCCTTGGGGCCGCCCGATCTCCCTCGAGCCGGATCAAACGCAGGCTCGAAAAATCTCCGCCCTGGGCCATGAGTTGTTCGAAAATCGCGGGGGTGGAATGAAAGACGGTGATCCGCTTTTCCTCCAGCCATCTCCCCAGCCTGGCAATACCCCGCCCCTGCATATCGAAAGGACAGATCGCCGCACCGTTCAACAAGGCCGAGAAAAGGCTCGAGACTGTGCCACTGAAACCGCAGGACTGGATCAGGCTCAGGCGGTCCTCGGCCCCAATTCCCAGGCTATTGGTATAGCGCATGATGTTGTGCAGCACGTTGCGGTGCTGATCGACGACACCCTTGGGCGGCCCTGTCGTCCCCGAGGTATAGAA
>JBFELD010000252.1:0-4465 GCA_041552375.1 Kiloniellaceae bacterium
GGGAACTTGAAGCCCACGCCGCGGCGATCCGCGCGAAGACTGAGTAAGCCCTCACCCTAGAGCAAATCGGCGCCGAAGTTGCGGGCCGGGTCAAGTTCGGCGGCGAGCCGGTCGGCCGGGCGATCTTGCGGGTTGGGCGTGCGCTCCAAGAAGCGCCCGCTGCCGCGCTCGGCATTCAGCGCCTCATCCTCCACCACCACGCGTCCGCGGCTGATCACGACCCGCGGCCAGCCGGTGACGCGCCGGCCCTCATAAGGCGTATAGCCGGCCTGGTCGTGCAACATGCCGGCGGTGAGCGTTCGCTCCCAGGTCGGGTCCCAGAGCGCCAGGTCGGCATCGGCCCCCACCGCGAGCGTGCCTTTGCGCGGATGCAGGCCATAGATCTTGGCCGGGTTGGTGGCGGTGAGCGCGACGAACTCGTTCAGGGTCAGCCGGCCCTTGCCCACACCTTCGGAGAACAGCAGCGCCAGGCGCGTTTCCAACCCCGGCAGGCCGTTGGCGATCTGGCGGAATGTCGGTTTGGGTCCGGCGGCGAGCTTGCCCGTCTCGTCGTAGCGGTAGGGCGCGTGGTCGGATGAGAACACCTGAAAAGTACCGTTCTTGAGCCCACGCCAAATGGCCGCTTGCGCCGCCGCGTCGCGCGGCGGTGGGGAGCAGCAGAACTTCGCCCCCTCCAGCCCCTCGCGGTCCAGGTCCTCGGCGGTGAGGAAGAGATATTGCGGACAGGTCTCGCCATAGATCTCCAGGCCCTGGTTGCGGGCCTCCAAGATCGCCCGCGCCGCTTCGGGCTCGGAGACATGGACGATCAAGAGCGGCGCGTCGATCAACCGCGCCAGATCGATGACCCGGCGCGAGGCCTCGGCCTCTGCGATGCGCGGGTGGCTGACGGCATGATACTTGGGTGCGGTATAGCCGCGGGAGAGCAACCGTTCGCTGATCCAGGCGATGACATCGTCGTTCTCGGCATGGACCATGGTCATGGCCCCGTGCCGGCGGGCCAGAGCCAGGACATCCAGCATCTGGCGGTCGTCGATCTTCAAAGCCGCATAGGTCAGGTAAACCTTGAAGGAGCAGTAGCCGTCCTCGATCAGGCCCGGCAGCTCCTGACCCATCACCTGCTCGTTGGGGTCGGAGACGATGAGGTGCAGGGCATAGTCGATGACCGTCTTGGCGTCGGCCCGCTCGCGTGCGCTCGTCACCACCTCGCGCAGGCTCTGGCCTTTATGCTGGGCGGCGAAAGGCAGGATCGTCGTGGTCCCGCCGAAGGCGGCCGAGACGCTGGCCGAATAGAAATCGTCGGCGGTCATGATGTGACTGGAGGATGCTTGCTCGATATGGCAGTGGGCGTCTACCCCGCCGGGCAGCACCAAGAGGCCCTCGGCATCGATCACTCGCGCCGCCTCGCCCAGATCGCGGCCCAGGGCGGCGATGACACCGTCTTTGACGGCGAGGTCGGCGGCGAAGGTGTCGCTGGCTGTGGCCAGGGTGCCGCCGCGCACGATCAGATCGTAGTCGGTCATGGTCCGTCCCCCAGCCTGCGTTCCAGGCGCGAAATCAGGTGATCGA
Source organism: Kiloniellaceae bacterium (assembly GCA_041552375.1). GTDB lineage: Bacteria > Pseudomonadota > Alphaproteobacteria > Kiloniellales > Kiloniellaceae > JAJFGK01. The sequence goes on from JBFELD010000252.1 coordinate 1,567, forward strand.
GCTCGGCTTGGTCGCGTGCCGAGAGGCTCGGTCCGGGCTTGCGGGTTCGCGCGCTGGCGATGATGCCGCGCCGGCGCAGCACTTCCTTGCGGACGGCCAGCCCGAAGCCCGGCTGCTGCTCGTGGCGAACCAGAGGCAGGTAGATATCGAACAGGTCCTCGGCCCGCGCCGCCTCGCCGGCGGCGAAGAGCTGGCAGACCTCGACCAGCATCTCCGGATAGGCGAAGCCGGTCATGGCGCCATCGGCGCCACGCGCCAGTTCCTGTGGCAGGTAGAGCCCGCCGTTGCCGACCAGGATTGAGACCCGGCGCCGGCTGTCGCGCTCGGCGCTCTCGCGGATCTTGGTGATCTTTGCCAGGCCGGGGCAGTCCTCGTGCTTCAGCATGACGATCTGAGGATAATCATCGACCAGCCGGTCGAAGGTGGGCACCGAAAGCTGCACGCCGGTCGCCTGCGGGAAGTCCTGATAGACCAGCGGCACGTCCGGCCCCAGGGTCTGGCACAGCGCCGCGTAGTAGGCGCGGATCTTCTCATCCGTGGCGAGCCCCGGCGTTGGCGCCACCATGACGCCCGCCGCGCCGTCGCCCATCACCGATTTGGTCAGGCGTGCCAGGTTGTCGAGCCCCGCGGCGCTGACCCCGACCACGACCGGAATGCGCCCATCCACCCGCTTGAGAACGAAGGCGGCGAAATCGGTGGCCTCCTCGGGCGTGAGCTTCGCGGCCTCGCCCATCATGCCGAGGATGGTGATCCCGTTGACGCCACACTCGATATAGAAGTCGATCAGCCGCGCGGCGCTGGTCAGGTCGAGCCCGCCGTCCTCCTCGAAGGGCGTGACCGAGATGATGAAGACCCCTTTTGCCGTCTCGCTCAATCTCATGGTGTTTGCTTCTCGCCGGTTTCCTCGGCCTCGCGCAAGATGGCATCGAAGCGTTCCAGCTCGGCCGCCACGCGGCCGTAGATGCTCGCCGGGGGATAGTCGCCGTCGGCGTTGGCCTTGCCCGCTCGTGCGCCAAGGAACAGTGTCGCCGCCTCGTCGATCGAACGCACCGACCAGATGTGGAAACGGCCCTTGGCGACGGCCTGAGTGATTTCATCGTGAAGGACCAGGTTCGACTCGTTGGCCCGGGGAATGACCACGCCTTGCTCCCCGGTCAGCTCACCACGGTCACGGCAGGTACGGTAGAAGCCCTCGATCTTGTGGTGAACCCCGCCGACAGCCTGGGACTGGCCGAGCTGATTGACCGAGCCGGTGATGGCCAGATCCTGGCGAACGGGAAGGCCCGACAGCTCGGAGAGAATGGCGACCAGCTCCGCAAGCGAGGCGCTGTCACCCTCGACGCCGCCGTAGCTCTGCTCGAAGGTGATCGAGCAGCTGAAGGAGAGCGGGAAGCGCCGCGCGAAATGGCCGGCAAGGAAGCCTTGCACCACCATGGCGCCCTTCTGCTGGATCGGCCCGCCCATGGCGACGTCGCGCTCGACGTTGATCACCCCGCGCCGCCCGATGGAAGCCCGCGCGGTCACGCGGCTGGGGGTGCCGAAGGAATGATCGCCCAGACTGCGCACGGTCAGCGCGTTCACTTGGCCGCGTACCTTCCCAGTGACATCGATCATCACCGTGCCCTCGGTGATCTGCTCGTGCAGGCGGTCCTCGATGCGCGCGTTGCGGCCGCGGCGGCTGGTCAGCGCCGCGACGACGGCCTTGGCGGTGATGCGTTTGGCACTGGTGGTCAGGTGCGCTGCCTCGCGCAGAGCATCCTCGACCCGCTCGAACTGCGCCGTCAAACGGCGGCGGTCGCCGGTCCAACGGGTGGCCATGCCGAGCAGGCAGGCGACCGCGCCATCGTCGATGCGCTGGCCGCAATAGTCGCGGGCCATGCGCCGGATGAGCCCGGCATAGGTCGTGAGGTCGGCGCGCGAGGTTTCCATATCGGCGTCGACGTCGGCCTTGACCCGGAAGAAGGTCTGGAACTCGGGATCGACGGAGAAGAAGGTGTAATACCACTGGGGAGAGGCCACGAGCACGACCTTGACCTGCAACGGAACGGGTTGCGGCTGCGGCGACCCGGCGATCGGGATGGCGCCGCTACGCATAGGACTTCCGAGCGCGATCTCGCAGTCACGCAGGGCGGCTTTGAGGGCGTCCCACAGTCCTGGCGCGGCGGCCAGGGCATCGGCGCGCAGCACCAGAATGCCGCCGTTGGCACGGTGCAGCGCGCCCGGGCGGATCATCGAGAAATCGGTCTCGAGAATGCCGCCGGCCTGGCGGTATTCGATATAGCCGAAGATCGCCTCCAAAGAGGGCGTGGGCTCGACCACCACCGGTGGCTTGCCGCAACGTGCGTTGTCGACCAGGAGATTGACGGCATAGCGTCGCTCCGGGCTGTCGGTTCCAGGCATTGAGGTGACTTCGGCCTGAGGTTTGAAACGGGCGAGGTTCTCGAGGATGTCGGCGCGCATCTCCTTTAGCCAAGCGACCAGCTCCTCGTATCCGGCGAAGGCCTCCTCCATCTCGTCCATCAGGCCGCCGACGGCGTTCTCCGCCACTTGGCGGTTCATATCGGCGACCTGTTCGGCGAGGTGCAATTGCTGTTGGGCGGCATAGCGGCGCAGATCGCGCAGCTTGGCGCTGATCTCGCGGGCGGCTTCCTCCAGGACTTTGCGCCGATCCTCGGGCAGTTCCTCGCTGGAGACGGGTGTTCCGTCCGGCCCCACCGGCACGATGGTGAATCCCTGCGGGTTCTGCTGGATATCAAGCCCTTGGGATTTTGCCTCGGCTTGGAGCTTGCCGATCTCCTCGGCCAGGCGGCGCTGCACCTCTTCGTTCTGGGCTTCGACCTGCTTTTCGTAGTCGGCTGCGCCGAAGGCGCGTTGCAGGGCATCGCGAAGCTGGGGCAGA
>JBFELD010000253.1:0-4460 GCA_041552375.1 Kiloniellaceae bacterium
CCACTGCATGGCGGCATCGAGCCGTTGCCGCAGGAGTCGAGATTGCTGATGGCGGCTGACAGCGGTTCGTAGCTCGTCTCGAGCGCCTGCATGGCGAAATAAGGTGACGACACACCGGTGAAAAGAACCATTCCCACCAGGGATTCGCCGCTGATGCGGTCGCGGATGCAGTCCAGCAAGGCTTGGTCGGCATCGCGCGCATCGCCGATCTCATCCGTGAACGAGCCGGTGACGTCCTGGACGATCATAACATCCCACTCTTCGTTGTCGGCGTAGGCGGCGACCGCCGAGGCGGTGATGTCGACCGAGCCGAAGCCGAGGACGCTGGCGAAGAAGGTTCCGGCCGCGTTGCCGTTTTCTTGCGCCATGCGGGTTGTCACCATGACCGCGTTGAGGGGGGTGCCGCCGGGCGTGAAGACATGGGCGTCGTGATCCCAATTCCCGCCGTCCACGTCGTTGGCCTGGTCGAGGATCTGATCGTCCTCGGCCAGGTTCATCTGGGCATACTTCAACGCCTCGGCCCGCATTGCGTCTTCGTCCTCGATGAACAAGGCGCCGGCCAGGGCCGCCGAGTCGGCTGAGATCTGCAGGCGATTACTCATGACGAAAAAGTAGCTCGAGTCCACCGCCAGCCCGGCCATCCCGACGATGGCAACCAGGGCTCCGGCCACCCAAATCTGAACACCGCCAGAATGTGCTGCCGCGAACGTCTTGCAGGCACGCCAAATCCGTGAGTAGGTCACAGTGATCATTACCCTTCCTCGCGCATCGATGCCCGTGCGCTCAAGGTTCCACTTTGAAACACGCCAAGGATGTCGAAGATCGCGGCGTCGGATAGTGGCGCGGTGATGACCACGGTGTAGTCGGTGTCGTTGGGGTCGTTGGGATCGGGAATGGTGGCGCTGACGTTGAAGCCGATCCCCCAGTTGACCAACTTGCCGTTAGCGAGTGTCTCGGCCTCGGCGCTGGTCTCGATGGTGCCGACCGATAAGGCGCGCGAGACTTCCCGTGCCACGTTGGTCATGTTGTTTTGAATGAAGAAGATGGCGCCGAACTGGACGATGCCGGAAAAGATGATCACCAGAAATGGCACGACGAAAGCGAATTCCAGGGCCGCAACACCGCGCTCGTCCGGCCAAAGACGAGGCCACCTCGCCCGGCCGATCATGCTTGCTTTGCTCATCTGTCTCATTGCCCGCCTATAACGATGCCAATCTCTTGCAACAGCGACACCGAGAGCATCTGAAAGATACTGACCACGGCCAGTCCCGCGACGACCCCGCAGGCGCCGAGGAAGATGATATTGGCCCGTGTGGCCAGGGGGTTCTCGGATCTTTCCGAGCGCAGGCGCTCGATCGGCCGTCGTTCATGCCCGGCCACCAACGTCAGGTAGAAGCGTCTACCGAAAAACGGCAGGCTCACGCGGATGTTCACGGGGTGTTCGCTCGTCCACGCTTTGGCCTTGGCTTGATCACCGGGCGCGATACCCTCGCGCACGGTCGGTCCTTCATCCAGCACGTCACTTTGCGTATTCACAGTCCACTCCCATCGCCGGACTTGGCGCGTGCGCGCACAAGACCTCGCAATCGCAATCTAAAATTTAGCCGAAGTTGCTTAAGGTTTTACTTATGACCGTCGCGCCGGCATGGGGCAGGGACAAGGGCAAGCGCTGACCGTCGAGCGTAAGGGACGCTCGCGGGTGTCCGCTGGCGTGGCGGGCCGACTACCCGCCTTCGGCCTGTTGAAGTTGATTGTCGATGTGGCTGGCGAGTTCCAAGGAGGCGCGACCGTCGACCAACAGCCCGTGATCGCGCTGGTAGGTCTTGATGGCGATGGTGGTCTTCTCACCTTGAACGCCATCGACCGGGCCGGGGTCGTAGCCCAGGCGAGCCAGGCCCGCCTGCACCCGGCTGACCGCGGCGTTGTTGGTCGGCTCGTCGTCATCCGCCCAGATGGGATCTCCCAGATCGATCACGTCGTCGCTGGTGAGGCCGCCCGTGAGGCCGCCGGCCGCCGCACCGATCAAGACCCCCTCCAAGACCGAAAGGCCCGTCACGGCGCCGACCACGGCACCGGCCGCGGCACCGATACCGGCACCAGAGGCGGCGCGGTCACCCGTATCGCTGCCGCAAGCCGAGACAATGAGGCAGACACAAAGGGACGATGCAAAAGTCCAACGCATCATTTGTGATCTCCACTTGGTCATCGCTGCCGCGCCCGGGTCGCGGCGCGGCGCAATTTGGTTAAACGTTCAAGATGTATCAGGGGCGCGGCCATACCAGTCTCCGCCGAACCAGGTATGCGACGCGCATCTCGCGCGCCGACTCGAATGGGTCTACACTAACCGCCGAGACATGTTCTATCCAGTCCGAAGGGTTAGGAGCGCCTTCATGCGTGGTCGAAGTTTGACGATGATCGGCGAGACCTTGGCGTCCCAGGCGACACGGCCTTATGAGGCGGCGTGGTCGATGCCGGGCGCGTTTTACAGCGATCCCGAGGTACTCGCCATCGAGCGTGAGCAGCTTTTCGCGCGGGAGTGGATCTGCGTCGGCCGGATCGAGGAGGTCGCGCGCCCGGGCGATTACATCACCTTCGAGATCCTGGAGGAGCCGGTGGTGATCGTTCACGGGCGCGACGGCGAAATCCGTGCGCTTTCCAACGTCTGTCGGCACCGTGGCACGAAGATCGCCAAGGGCAGCGGCAACGCGCGCACGCTGGTCTGCCCGTATCATCACTGGACCTATGATCTGGCGGGCGGCCTCCTCGCAGCGCCCCATATGGAGAACCGTTCGGATTTCGGTGTTGCCAATTGCCGGCTGCCGGAACTGCGGTGCGAGCTTTGGCAGGGTTTCGTTTTCGTCTCGCTCGATCCCGACGCGCCAGCGCTCGCCCCCCGGCTGGCGGGCCTCGAAGAGATCACCCGGAACTATCACTTCGAGGAGATGAAGCTGCGCTATCTGGCGGACGAGGCCTGGGACACGAACTGGAAGTGCTTAGTGGAGAATTTCATGGAGGGCTACCACCTCTCCGCGCTGCACCGCAAGACGCTGCATAATGTCACGCCGACCAACCTCTGCCGGCATTTCGAGCCGGGCGAAGACTATTTCGGCTATTATGTCGGATTCTCCGCCCGCCTGCCGGACAGCGCCGTCGGCCACCCGGACCTGAGCGAGGCACAGCTCGACGACTGCGTGATGTACGCGGTGCCGCCGGGTCTCGTCGTCGGTGGGGCGAGCGACTACAGCTCCTTCGTATGTATCCAACCCGAGACGGTCGGGCGGGTGCGCATCAAGCTGGGGTTGATCTTCTATGGCGACGACTGGCGCGATGAGAAGGTGGACGAGGCGGTTGCGCTGTTCCAGGACACCATGGCCGAGGACAAGACGATCCTGGTCGATCTGCAACGCGGCCTCGCTGCGCGACACCATTCCGTCGGCCCACTCGCGCCCAGCGGTATGGAGGGTCCGATCCTGGATTTTTACCGCTATCTGAACCGCAAGATCGGGCCCGCGCTGACCTCAGGGGCCAGCCTCCCTTAGTCCGCGCGTCGTGTCGCTCACCCACTCCACGAAGCGGCGCACACCGGCCTTGCGCGCCTTGGCGTGCGCATGGACCGTGCAGTAGGGCTGACCAAGCCGCAGCGCAGGACCGAAGGGCGCGGTCAGGCGCCCGGCGGCGATCTCCGCTTCGGCCAACAGGCGCTGGCCGAGAGCCACGCCCATGCCCGCAACGGCAAGATCGATGGCAAGACTGGACATCCCGACCCGGTGGCCGCGGCTTGGCTCCGGTGTGCGGTCGAGTCTGGCCGCCTTGAACCAATCGGCCCAACTCGGATGGGAGGCGAAGCTCGGGCCCCAGGAGGTGTGAATGAGATCCCCGTCAGCCAGGCTGCGCGGCGTCAAGGGGCCCTCCGCGCGATGCTCCAGAAACGACGGCGCGGCCAGCGGCAAGACGCTGTCGCGCAGGAATGGCGTGGTCACATAGTCGGGATAGAGATGCTCGCCGTAGCACAGCCGCACATCGATCCCCTGACGTGCGAAGTCGACCGGGTCTTCTTCCACCCGCAGATCGAGCCGCAAGCCACGCTCCGCCATCGCATAGTCCGGCAGACACGCGTTCAACCACCGGCTGGCCAGGGAGGGCAGGACACTGATCACCAACGGCGCGCGCGCCGTATCGTCGAAGACCCGCGCCGTGACGCCGGCGATCTGTTCGAGTGCTTCGCCGATCTCGCCATAGACCGCAAGCCCCGCATCGCTGAGAGAGATGCGGTTGTTGTGGCGAATGAAGAGTTTCTTCTCAAAGAACCGCTCCAGGGTCTTTACTTGTTGACTGACCGCTGCCGGCGAGACACCGAGCTCCTGCGCCGCAAGCCGGCGACGCTCTCGGGCGGCGAACAGCAGCGCACAGCGATCGCCCGCACGCTTGCGGCCAAGCCCGACGTCGTGCTCTACGACGAA
>JBFELD010000254.1:0-4434 GCA_041552375.1 Kiloniellaceae bacterium
ATTGCGTGCGGAAGGTGATTTCGGCTAAGGCGGCGGTGGGATATTTCTCGTAAAGCTTTTGCAGCGCCTTTTGATTGGAGCCCGGACCGGCCAGCGCCGCGGCCAGGTGCTCCATACCCGGGTTGTGCGCGATCAGCATGACGCAGGGATAGGCCTCGGCCAGGTGCTGGATCGAGGCGAGCATCTTGCTCGGTGGCGCCAGATAAAGGCTTTTCAGGTGCTTGACCGGAATATCCTCACCTAAGACCTCAGCGACGAGCGCCCAGGTCTGCATCGCCCGCGCCGCCGTCGAGCAGAGCACCAGATCGGGCCGCAGTCCCTGCTTGTCCAGGTAGCGCGCCATACGCGGCGCGGCCTTGCGCCCCCGCTTGGCCAGGGGCCGGTCGAAGTCCTCCAAGCCGGGGTCGTCCCAGCTTGACTTCGCATGACGCAGCAAGAGCAGTCTTCGCATGAGCGCCTCCGTAAGGGCTCAGCATAACGCAATCCGGCGTGGAGGGTCAGCGAAAGTGTGATGGACCGAATTAAAAAAACTTTGGCGTGCCGCCATTTCGGTCGAGCGCCCGTCAAATCTCGGCATAGATCTCCAGCACGTTGCCCTCCGGGTCCTTGAAGAACAAGGTGCGGTGACCGAAGTCCTGATCCCGGGGCGGATCGATGATCTCCACCTCTCGCTGGAGGAGTTCTTCGTAACAGGCGTCAACCTCGACGGGAGCGACCTTGAAGGCAAGCTGGACACAGGCCGAGCCGGAGGGAACTTCCCCATCATTCCAGCCGCGCCATTGCCCGCGCGGCCTCAGGGTTAAAAACCCGGCGCCGATGCAAAACTTGATCCAGTGGTCCTGATCCTCCTCCAGGGCGAAGCCCATGACGTCGAGGTAGAAGCTTCGCATCGCCCGCATGTCGTGGCAGGGCAGGATCACGTAATCGATCTGGCGTATGGCATCGAGACTCATGGCGGCATCAAATCTAAATGGATCGTTTATGTCCAGTCATTAGGTCGCGCACCAGTTCCGCCCGTAAGTCCACAGCATAGGAGGGATCGGCGTGTCCAAGACCGAAGCCTGGCAAGTATCCGACCCCGCCACCCTCTACGAGCAGCAGTTCGTTCCCGCCCTCTTCGGAAATTGGTCACCGTCGGCCGCCTGACGTTCCGCAATGATGACAACCGCGTCGTCATGCTTGTGGCCGCGCACATCGTCACCGCCGCGAAGGATCGGTCCTCGTGACACAGCGGGCCGAAATCCGTTCAACTCTTGGCATGGAATTACCTCTCTAAATTGTGTCTCCCATGTTTTTTAGGTCGTGCTAATGTTTCGCGGCAACAAATGGGGACTGGAGAAACACACATGTCGCCGCTACGGATCAAGACCAACAAAAATGATGTGATCGAGTTCGGTTCGGGCGAGATCGACCGGCTGGCCACGAGCCTACGTGGCGTGATGATACGCCCCTCGGATGAGAGCTATGATGACGCGCGCCAGGTCTATAATGCCATGCACGACCGGCGGCCGGCCTTGATCGTGCGCGCGGCGAACGTGGCCGACGTCATGGCAACCGTCAGGTTTGCCGGCGAGCATCAGTTGCTTTTGTCCCTGCGCGGCGGCGGCCACAGCGTGCCGGGGTTCGGAACCTGCGATGATGGTCTCGTGCTCGACCTCGGGGCGTTGAAAGGCATGCGTGTCGACCCAGCGGGGCGAACCGTTCACGCACAAAGCGGTTGCACCTGGGGAGATTTCAATCACGCGACCCACGCCTTTGGCCTGGCCACCACCGGAGGTATCGTGTCGACCACGGGCATCGTTGGCCTCACCCTTGGCGGGGGCATGGGTTATCTGAGCCGGGCCCACGGCCTTTCCTGCGACAACGTGATCTCCGCCGACGTGGTGACGGCGGAAGGCACGTTCATCACCTGTGATGAGGAGCGCAATGCGGACCTCTTTTGGGCCTTGCGTGGCGGCGGCGGCAACTTCGGCGTCGTGACATCATTGGAGTACCAACTCCACCCCTTAACCGAGGTTTTCGGCGGACCGACCTTCTATCGCATCGATGGGGAGACGTTCCGCAACTATGAGAAGCTGATCGCCGACGCGCCAGAGGAACTGGGCGTCATATTCGCCTTCGCCCGCGCGCTGCCACTGCCGTTCGTGCCGGAGGAATGGCATGGCAAGCCCGTCCTGGCCGCGATCACCTGTTGGAGTGGACCGAGCGAGCGAGACGACGAGATCACCGCGATGATGAGCGATCTCGGATCCGTGGTCGCCCAGGCTCACTGGCGCATGCCCTATCCGGAGATCAATACCCTCTTCGATGAGCTTCTGCCCCGCGGCCTGCAACACTATTGGAAGGCCAACGTGGCGCGCGAGGTCTCCGATGAGGCCTTGGCGGTGCACCTTGAGCACGGCCCCTTGGTGCCGACCCTCGAATCCGGGCCTTTCTTCTTCCCGATCAACGGTGCCTGCCACCGCGTCGAGGGGGGTGCTACGGCCTTCGCCCATCGGCAGGCGACGCTGTCCTTGGTGATCTCGGGAAGCTGGCGGGAGCCCGCCGACAACGAGAAAAACATTCTCTGGGTGCGTGACTACTACGACGCCTTGAGTCCCCATTGCGAGCCCGGCGGCTACATCAACTTCATGTCCGCCGACGATCAGGACCGGGCGCCGGACAACTATGGCGCCAACTATCACCGGCTTCGTGAGGTCAAAGCGGCTTACGACCCCGACAACCTCTTCCGCCTCAATCAGAACATCGCCCCCGCGAGCTGACTAGATGGTCATCGCTGGCAGGAGGGGGCATGGGCGATCGGAGCACCCCCTCGTCAATCGCCACGCAATGCCGGAAGCACGGCCTCGGTGATCACCGCGACCGGAAGCTTCCAGGCGTCCGGCTGATTGTAGTTGCCCGCCATGATCACGATGAGCAATTCGAGCTGGGGTACCACGGTCAGCCTTTGCCCTCCGTTGCCGAAGCCGGCGACCCAACGCCGGCCACGAGCGGGCGGCGGCCCGAGCCCGAATTGACGGTCATGATCACACCTTACAATCGTGACACCAATAGGACGGCGCCGCGTCAATCGGCGGACACCACGAGCTTCACATTGAGGACGCCGAAGCTCAGCGTGGCTTTACCGTCGGCAACGGAAAGGTCGTAGAGGTCCAAAACCCGGCGCGGTGTTTCCTCGATCAGGCAACGATACGCGGAGTTGAGATCACGCGTGAACGCAATCGCCGAGGCGAACTGCTCCACCACATCGAATCCCTGAGCCCGCAAAAGTCGAGCCAAATTGTCAGCGGTGTAGATCTTCACATGACCATCTGGCTTGAGGGCTTGAAACCGATTGATGAAGTCTCGATCGTCGCTCGGATGTCGAACCGCGTCCGCGACAACGAAAACACCCGCAGGCTTCAGGACGCGTCGGGCGTCCGCAAGAATCGCGTCGAGATCGGGGAAGTGGTGCAGCGCATAGCGACAGGCGATACCGTCGAAGCTGGCAGCGGGATGTGCGATCCGACGGCCGTCGGTTCGAAGAAACTCGATGTTGCCATAGGCCTGCTCCAAGGCCGAGGCCCGGTTTCGCGCGACCGCCCTGTCGGCGATGTCGACGCCGATCACCTGTGCCTGTGGTTGATGCCCGGCAATCGCGAAGGCGACGGCTCCATTGCCGGTGGCAAGATCCAAATATGTGCCTCCCGGCCGTGGATCGAGAAACGCGATCAAACGGCTTACCTGCTCGTCGTCGTCGTGAATGCGGGGATAGTCGGCGGAGAGCAGCTCCTCATTGAAGCTCTGCCTGGCGGCTTCGATCGTGCGATCAATCCGGGCGGTCATAACCAGGCCAGATTATCAGATCTTCGCCCCGGTCGCTACGATCGTCACGCGAAGCGCTCGAGCCGGCAGAGCTGAAGGGCGTCCAGCGCCACCCCATCAAGGATTTCCGTCGCGGCGAGCCGCCCGATAATGGGGGCCAGGGTGACGCCCGCGTGCATGACCGCAACGTAGAGGCCCTCGATCCCGGAACCCGAGCCGACAATCGGGAGGCCGTCGTTGGGTATCGGGCGCAACCCGACGGTCACATCTTTCAGCGTCACGCCGTCACCCCCACGCAGCCGTTCCTTGAGAACGGATGTCGTGCGGTGGGCAATGGCATCAGGTCCGTTCTCATCGGAATCGTCGATATAGTCCTCCGCGACGAGGAGACAGCTCTCGGAGGCTTGCCTGATCTCGAACTCGGGACTCGAAATCACCCCATTGGCGAGGCGGCCGGCAGTTTGTAGCCGTACCAGGACGGCCGGTGAAGTCTCGACGGGTAGCTGAAGGCCGAGCGGCTTGCAAAGCGCCCCAGTCCCTGTGCCCGCTGCCAACACGACCCAGTCGGCGGCCAATGTCTCCTGGGCTGTGCGCACGCCGGTGACCCGATCGCCATGCGCGGTGAGCGCG
>JBFELD010000255.1:0-4406 GCA_041552375.1 Kiloniellaceae bacterium
CTTGCTGGCCATCGCCCTGATCGGCACCATTCTGCTGCAAAGAAGCGAGGGCGGTGGTCTGGGTATCGGCGGTGGTGGCGCTGGCGGCGGGATGTCGGGATTCTTGACGGGTCGTGGGACCGCGACCGCGCTCACCAAAGTGACCGTGGGGTTGGCGGCCGCCTTCATGGTCACCAGCATCGTGCTCTCGATCCTGGCAAGCAACCGCGGCCAGCCGACGTCGATCATCCAAGACATTCCCGTCACCACGCCCAGCCCCGCGACCAGCGAGGAAGCTCCACCGGGGCAGCCCGCGGTGCCGGTCCAGTAGGAGAACCCGATCGATTTCGGGAACGTAAGGGTGCGACTCCTTGGAAATCCAGTTATCGGACGCCTCGCCTCGTGATTGCGGGAAGGGCAAAATCGGCCCGCTCGGCCCTGTCGTCATCGTCCTCCAGCGCACAAATCCGACCCCGGGCGCCTCGCCGAATCAAGGGGCTTGTACGCCCGGCCTCTTGGGGCAATAGTGTAATTCCATGACGCGGTTCATCTTCATCACCGGCGGCGTGGTCTCCTCACTCGGCAAGGGTCTCTGTTCGGCGGCACTGGGCGCCTTGCTGCAAGCGCGCGGGTATAAGGTCCGGCTGCGTAAGCTCGACCCTTATCTGAACGTCGACCCCGGCACCATGTCGCCCTATCAGCATGGCGAGGTCTTCGTGACCGATGATGGTGCGGAGACCGACCTGGACCTTGGCCATTACGAGCGCTTCACCGGTGTGCCGGGGCGCAAGAGCGACAACGTGACCACCGGTCAGATCTATTCAAAGGTTCTGGCCAAGGAGCGCCGCGGCGACTACCTCGGCGCCACGGTCCAGGTCATCCCCCACGTGACCGACGCGATCAAGCAGTTCGTCCAAGCCGATGTCGACGGCGAGGACTTCATCGTCTGCGAAATCGGTGGCACGGTCGGTGATATCGAGGGTCTGCCCTTTCTCGAGGCCATCCGCCAACTCGGCAACGAGTTGGGGCCCGAGCGCACGCTGTTCATTCACTGCACGCTCATCCCCTTCATCGCCGCGGCCGGGGAATTGAAGACCAAGCCGACGCAACACTCGGTGAAAGAGCTGCAATCCGTCGGCATCAAGCCCGACATCCTGGTTTGCCGCACCGAATATCCCATCTCCAAGGAATCGCAGCGCAAGATCGCCCTTTTCTGCAATGTCGGGGAGGGTGCGGTCATCCAGGCTCTCGACGTCGACACGATCTATGCGGTGCCGCGCGCCTATCACGAGGAAGGGTTGGACGATCAGGTTTGCCGACATTTCCGGCTCGAGGCGCGCGCCCCGGATCTTTCCGTGTGGGATGAGGTGACCCGACCGATCCGCGAACCCGACGGCGAGGTCACCATCGGCGTCGTCGGCAAGTACACCTCGCTGCTGGATGCTTACAAGTCGCTCGCCGAGGCCTTGACCCACGGCGGCGTCGCCAATGACGTGAAGGTCAAGATCTCCTGGCTCGATTCCGAGGTCTTCGAGCAGGACGGAGCGGTCCAGCAGCTCGAGGACGTCCACGGTATCCTCGTGCCCGGCGGGTTCGGGGAGCGCGGTTCGAAGGGTAAGATTGCCGCCGCGCGGTTCGCGCGCGAGCGGGCGGTGCCCTATTTCGGGATATGCTTCGGCATGCAGATGGCGGTCATCGAGGCGGCGCGAAACCTGGCCGGCCTGCCGGGCGCCGGATCGACGGAATTCGGCCAACCATCGGACCCGGTGGTCGGCCTGATGACCGAATGGACCCGCGGCAACGCCGTCGAGCGCCGCAACCGAGAGAGTGACAAGGGCGGGACCATGCGGCTTGGCGCCTATCCATGTATGCTTACGGAGGGTAGCGTCGTCCGGCGCATCTACGACGTGCCGGAGATCCACGAGCGCCATCGTCACCGTTACGAGGTGAACATCAACTATCGCGAGGTCCTGGAGCGGGCGGGCCTCGTATTCTCGGGCCTGTCGCCGGACGGGGAGCTACCCGAGATCGTCGAGATCCCGGACCATCCCTGGTTCGTTGGTGTCCAGTTCCACCCCGAACTGAAATCCAAGCCCTTCGATCCGCACCCGCTTTTCACCTCTTTCGTGCACGCGGCCGTCGAGCAATCGCGTCTCGTTTAGAAACAGGAAATCCTGGCCATGGCTCATCATGTAAAGATCGGAAACCTGGTGCTCGGCAACGATCTGCCTTTTACCTTGATCGCAGGCCCCTGCGCACTGGAAAGCCGTGCTCACGCGCTCGAGATCAGCGCCGAGTTGAAGGCCATGACCGATGCGCTCGGTATCGGCCTGATTTACAAAACCTCCTTCGACAAGGCGAACCGGACCTCACTCGGGTCGAGCCGTGGGGTCGGCATGAAGAAGGCGCTGCCGATCATGGCCGAGGTTCGCGAGACGACCGGGTGTCCCGTCCTGACCGACGTTCACGAGCCTGGCCAATGCGCGCCGGTGGCCGAGGCGGTCGACGTGTTGCAGATCCCGGCCTTCTTGTGTCGCCAGACGGATCTCTTGATTGCCGCCGCGGTGACGGGCCGGGCCATCAACGTCAAGAAGGGCCAGTTCCTGGCGCCGTGGGATATGAGGAACGTGGTCGCCAAGATCATCGATTCGGGCAACCGCAATGTGCTGATCTGCGAGCGCGGCGCGTCCTTCGGTTACAACACGCTGGTTTCCGACATGCGCGCGCTGCCGATCATGGCCGCCGATACCGGTCAGCCCGTGGTCTTCGATGCGACCCACTCGGTACAGCAGCCAGGCGGTGAGGGCGGACGCTCCGGCGGTCAGCGCGAGTTCGCCCCGGTTCTGGCGCGCGCCGCGATCTCGATCGGCGTGGCGGCGGTCTTCATGGAAACCCACGAGGATCCGGACCGTGCCCCATCGGATGGGCCGAACATGATCCCCTTGGGTGAGATGCCGGCCGTGCTGCACACCTTGAAGGCCCTCGACGAGGTGGCCAAAGCCAACCCCGTCACCTTGGCGGCGAGTGCTTGACGAAGCGACGGCGCACCGAGGCAAAGGCTGAAACATAGGGCGGGGTGGTCATGGATCGGAATGTCATCGCCGCGCCGGGGGAACGCGTCACCAATTTCTCCCTGGTCGACCAAGACAACACGCGGCGCAGCTTCTATCACGAAGTGAGAGGCGGCTCGATCCTGCTGCTCCTGGCCCCGGACGCGACGTCGGAGGCGACGCGGGCGTCTTTGGCCTTTCTGCAGGATCAGTTCGCGCGGCTCGACGAGGCCGGGATCGAACCCTACGCCGTGGTTCGGGGCGATCGCCTGGCAGCGAGCGTGCTCGCTCGCTCGCTCGAGCTTCCGTTCTATGTTTTCGCGGATCCTCAGGGAGAAGTCCTGGGCCGACACATGGAAATCGACGCCGGAAAGACGAGCAGCGGCAGTTCGGGCTGCGTCCTCGCTCTCGACCCCAATCAGCGCATCGTCGCCTGTGCCGAAGAGACGCTCGATGCCGAGGCTCTTGCCCGGCTGGAGGCTGCCCTGGCGGCGGCGGCGCCTCAGGGCGAGGCGCCCGACACGATCGGTTGGCCCGCACCGGCCCTGGTGCTGCCACGGGTTCTCGAGCCGGCCTTCTGTGCCGAGCTGATAGATCTCTGGCGGCGCGAGCACCACGAAGGGGGCTTTTCCACGGGACGGGCCAATACCTATGATCCTGACAAGAAAAAGACCCTCGAGCACGTCATTGCCGACCCGGGCTTGCAGCGCCGGCTCAACGTCACTCTGGCGCGACGTATCTCGCCCGAGCTGGCGAAGGTTTTCAACTTCCGCCAGCCTTTCCAGTTCGATGCGCCGGTGGTCATGTCCTATCAGCCCGAGCGCCAGGACTTCTTCGGCTTGCACCGGGACGACCTGCGGCCGCGCAATCGGCGTATCTTCGCCATGTCGCTCAACCTGAACGACGACTTCGAGGGCGGCGAGCTGGTCTTCCCGGAGTATTCGCCGCACGGCTACAAGATGCCGGCCGGCGCGGCCTGTATCTTCGCTTGCGGCCTGCTCCACGCCGCCCGCCCGGTGACCCGGGGCCAGCGCTTCGTGCTGACCAACTTCTTCTGCGCCACCGAGCCACAGGCCGCTGGTGCCGAGGGAACGCGCCAGCGCCAGGTTCGGCTCTAGGAACGGCGAGCTAAAAATCATTGCCGCAACCCGGGTGGACGGGCTATCTGCCTGGCGATGCGATCGGACCCCGCGGGAGAGATGGAACGATGACGGTTATCCAAGAGATAAGAGGGCGCGAAATCCTGGATTCTCGCGGCAATCCTACACTTGAAGCCGAAGTCACTCTTGCCACCGGCGGCTTTGGTCGTGCCGCGGTACCCTCGGGCGCATCCACCGGTACGCGCGAGGCGCTGGAACTGCGCGACGGTGACAAGTC
>JBFELD010000256.1:0-4400 GCA_041552375.1 Kiloniellaceae bacterium
AAAGGGTATCGTCCTGGCAGCGCTTTTCAGTGCCGCGGTTCTACTTGCGGGATATCTGTGGTTGCCCTGGGGACCGAAAGGCATCGAGAGCACGGCGGATCGCCTGGCTTTCGCTCTGACATGCGATGTCTTCGTCTTCTTGTGGCTCTTGGCTGGTGTTGTCCGCGTTGCGCGGATGCGCTTCTTCTCGCCACAGGATATGGATGGCGCGGGCCTCACCGTCGCCAGCGCGCCGGTCAAAGCGGAGCGCGCGGTGCTGCAGAACACTCTGGAACAAGTGGTCCTCGCGGTCGGCGCGCACCTGGCACTGGCGATACTCCTGCCGGACGAGGACCTGGGCCTGATACCGATCTTGGTCGCGGTCTTCGCCGTCGGGCGCCTGGCCTTCTGGCTGAGTTATCGACGCGGGGCGACGGCGCGTGCCTTCGGCTTCGGGACGACCTTCTATCCGACGGTCTTCGCCTATGGTCTGGCGCTGATCCTGTTTTTCATGCAAGCCTTCTGACAGGGGCGTAAGTCTCAGAAGACAATCGGGAGGCGAGTGTGGCCCAGCCAGCGGTCGTCGTCTTCGGCGGGACCGGGTTTCTCGGCCGCGCGGTGGTCCGCCGCTTGGCCGCCGGGGGTTGGTCGGTGCGCGCCGTTTCACGCCGGGGCGCGGCAACATTCGATGGCACGCCGGCCCCGGTCGAGCCGATCAGGGCCGACATTTGCGACGATACCGCCGTGACGGAAGCCCTGAAGGGCGCGAGCGCCGCGGTCAACGCGGTCGGCCTCTATCATCCCCACCGGGGTTGTTCCTTTCACGCGATCCACGTCGAGGGCGCAGCGCGATTGGCACGCGCCGCTCGGGCGCAAGGCCTCGAAAGTTTGGTCCACATTTCCGGTATCGGCGCCGATCCGAACTCGTCGTCGGCCTACGTTGCGGCGCGCGGTCTGGGGGAGGTGGCGGTGCGGGAGGCGTTTCCGGCGGCGGTCATCCTGAGGCCCAGCGCGCTTTTCGCTGCCCGAGGCTCCTTTCTCGACGGCATGATCAAGGCCTTGACGGCCGCGCCGGTCTTTCCCCTCTTCGGTCATGGCGTGACCCGGCTGCAGCCGGTCTTTCGAGATGACGTGGCCGAGGCCGTGGCACGGGTTCTGGACCGGCCCGGCGATCGTCCGCCGCTCTACGAGTTGGGCGGGCCACGAGTGCTGCCTTACGGGGAGCTGGTGGAGATGCTCTGCGTCCATCTCTCTCGCCGCCCGGCAGTGCTGCCGGTACCCTTTGCTTTGTGGTCGTTGCTCGCGCTCATGACCGCACCTTTATCCCGGCCGCCGCTGACCGAGGGCATGGTGGCGCTGATGCGCCGCGACAACGTCGCGGATCCGGGTTTGCCAAGTCTCCAGGATCTGGGAATAGATGCGGTCGGGCTGACCACCGTCCTCGACAACCCGAGTGGCATTCGTCCGAAAGCGATAAGTCGAAACTTGAGGTAGATTTATAAAACAAGGATTATCGCATAGATCGAAACTGTGCTCCACGCGGCCACGACCATGGTAAGGCGATGGATGACCGATTGAAGCAAAACAACCGGCGCGGTGGCCGGCCTCCTGGCGAAGCTACTCATTTACAGGCGCTGGCGCGGTTTCCGGAGGAGAACCCGAACCCTATCCTGCGGGTTACGCGCCGTGGTGATGTTCTCTACGCCAACCCCGCGGCCTGCGCGGTCGATGACCTATTCGCGAATGCGCAAGGGGAGGGCATCTCTCATTTGGCGCCCGCACTGATGACCACTCTTCGCGATGCGGTCGGTAGCGGCGGGCGCTCCGAGGTCGAATTGACCTGCGGAGGCCGGGTCTTCTCGCTAATCTTCACACCGATCGCGGCCGAGAACCATGTCAACATCTACGGCCGGGACATTACGATCCGCAAGCGCACGATCGCCGATCTGGAGCGGGTCCAGACCTGGTTGAAAGCGATCGCCGAGCACACCCCGGCGCTGATCGGCCTTAAGGACTGCGAAGGCCGTTATCTCTTCGTCAATAGGCGATTTCTCGAGCTGCACGGCTTGCGTGAAGACCAGGTGATCGGCCGGACCGCCTTCGAGATATTCCCGCCCGAGGTTGCCGATCCCTATGCCGAGCAGGATCGCCAGGTGCTTGACTTAGCCACCGCGGTAGAGCGCGAGCAGGTGGTGCTCGCCGAGGACGGCCGGAAGGTTCATATCGACGTGAAGTTTCCGATCGTCGATAGCACAGGCAAGCCCATCGCGATCGGCACGATCTCGACCGACATCACCGAGCGCAAGCAAATGGAAGAGGCTCTGCGCGAGAGTGAGGAGCGATACGCTCTGGCCATGAAGGGCTCCAACGAAGGCTTGTGGGATTGGGACTTCTCGAGTGCATGGGTGTATGTCTCTCCGCACATCACCTATCTCCTCAGCCTTCCGCCGGAGGCCGAGAAGATCCAGTCGCAGGCGTGGGACGACCTGGTTCATCCCGACGATCGGCGGCCCTACCTCGCTGCGATGGATGCCCATCTCGCCGGTGAGACCGAGTTCTTTTCCATCGAGTATCGAATTCTTTGCCGTGACGACACCTATCGCTGGGTCCGTGACCGCGGCCTAAGCCTGCGCGACGAGACGGGTAAGGTCTATCGCATGGCCGGTTCGCTGGGTGACATTACCGCGCAGAAGAAGGCCGAGATCGAGTTGCGCGAGGCCAAGGAGCAGGCGGAAGGTGCCAGTCGGGCGAAAAGCCGGTTTCTCGCCAACATGAGCCATGAGCTTCGCACGCCCATGAACGCCATCCTCGGCTATACCGAGCTGATCACGGACGAGATCTATGGGCCCATCCCCGACAAGGTTCGCCAGGTGATCGAGCGGGTCGATCACAACGCGCGCCACCTTTTGGGGCTGATCAACGACATCCTCGACCTGGCGAAGATCGAGGCCGGGCGCTTTCGGATCGTGCCCTGCGACTACGACACCGCCGATTTGATAGAAGCCATATCGGCGACCGCCGAGCCTTTGGCGACGTCCAAGGGGCTCGGCTTCGAGGTCGTGGCGGCGCCGGATCTGCCGCGGGTCTTCGGCGATTTGCAGCGGACCACGCAGGCGGTCTTGAACCTGGTGGGCAACGCGATCAAGTTCACCGATGAGGGGTGCGTTCGCCTGTCGGTGGACCGCATCGACGATAGTCTGCGGATCGCCGTCTCCGACACCGGGATCGGCATATCGCCCGAAAGCCAAGCGGCAATCTTCGAGGAGTTCCTCCAGGCGGACGACTCCGATACCCGAGAGAAGGGCGGAACCGGCTTGGGCCTCGCCATCGCCAAGCACATGATAGAATTGCACGGCGGTGAGGTTGCGGTAGACTCTAACATCGGCGAGGGAGCCACCTTCACCATCACGATGCCGCTTCGGGCCAAAATTCCTGAGGAGGTCAGATGACCAAACGCATCCTGATCGTCGAGGATCAGGAAGACAACCGGCAGATCATGCAGGACCTTCTGGAGAGTGCCGGCTATGAGGTGGTGATCGCGGTCAATGGCCGAGAGGGGGTGGCCAAGGCCGTGGCCGACAACCCCGATCTGGTTCTTATGGACATTCAGCTCCCGGGCCTCGACGGCTATGAGGCGGCCCGTCTCATCAAGGATAGCGAGGGGCTCGGTGAAACGCCGATCATCGCCGTGACCTCCTATGCATTGGGGGACGACCGTATCAAGGCCATGGAGGCGGGGTGCGATGATTACCTGGCCAAGCCGATCAGTCCACGCGATCTTTTGGCCAAGGTGCGCGCTTATCTGGCCTAACATCGGTATGCCGACCCCCTGGAGGAGTGCGAGCACATGTTGAGCCAAGCGGACAAGGACCAATACCGCCGCGACGGCTATTTGGAGGTCGAGGACGCGGTGACGCCCGAACAGCTGGAAGCCATGCGCCGCGAGCTCGGCCACTGGGTCGAGGAGAGCCGGCAACACGATGCGCCCTTCGGCGATCCCACCATCGACGGACGGCCGCGTTTCGACATCGGTGCCGACCATTCCCCCGACCACCCGGCGTTGCGCCGGGTCAACAACCCCTCCGACATCTCACCAGCCTTCACCGCGGTCATGACCGCGGCACCGGTCGTCGACATGGTCGCCGATCTGATCGGCCCTGACGTCAAGTTCCATCACTGCAAGATCAACCTGAAGCTCTCCGGCACCGAGACCGCCGTCGGCTATCATCAAGACTTCGCCTATACGCCGCACAGCAACGACGACATCGTCACCGCGCTGATCATGCTGGACGACATGACCGAGGAGAACGGCTGTCTGATGGTGGTCCCGGGCAGCCACAAGGGGCCGGTCCATAGCCTCTTCGAGGGGGAGCGCTTTACCGGATACGTCCAGCCCGAGGTGCTACGCGAGGCCAAGGCCC
>JBFELD010000257.1:0-4395 GCA_041552375.1 Kiloniellaceae bacterium
GGAAAAGAAAAGATTGCCGCCCGACTAGAGCCTGTTTGGCCCTCCGTCGTGCCTTTGACAACAAGATCGGCATCTGCCTGATCGATGCTCCCTTAAAAAGTCTGATCGGTTCTCTCGGCAGGCCCGCATATTGACGGGTAGAAGGGGTGTTCCGCAAGTCTCCGATGGGATGACCGGGTCAGTGTGGTGGTTTTGAAGTCCCTCCCATTGCTGAGGCCGACTCTTTGAGGAACGTCAAAACCATAAAACACACGAGGGAAACTAGTTCCCGACCCCGCCGAGATGCTTGAAGACGACCCGAACGAAAAAGGAGTCATCCGGCTCGATTTCGCGGTCGTCGAAGAACTTGCGGCGAAATACTCCCTCGATGGTGAAACATTCGTCGTTGTATGCCAATCCCGCCGACCAGCTCAACGTCTTGCCCCGGTCCAAGTCACGGCGCAGCGAACCGAGTACGCTCCAGTTGTTGGTCAACTGGGAGTTCGCGGAAATGTTGATCTCCTCGCGCTTGCCGAAGTCGTCGCTGGTTTGCTGGTTGTCGGCGAAGAGATAGCCCATGTTGACGTTGAAGGCGGGGACGCCGAACCGTGCCTCGACCTCGTTGCGCCTGGCCTTCAAGGTCGCGTCGTCGAACCGGAAACGATACATGAGGTCGAACTCCTCGAAGGGGGTCAACTGGACCCGCCCGACGAAATCGGAAAAGTTTTCCCCGACCCCTGAATTCTTGGGAAAGATATCCTGGTTCGGCTCGATAAATTGAAGGCTTTGGCCGAAGAAGGCTTCGGCCGAGGTTTCGACACCCCAATCGCCACGCCAGTTCAGCCCGTAATCGAGCCGCGAGCCAGAGTCCGCGACGTCCTGCCCAGGGAACCGGTTCAGCTCGAAAAGGTTGCTGTCGTCGAACTCGAAACCCAAGCTGTCCTCGTTCGGGATCTCGTTCGGATTGCCGGTCGGTGGCGCGAAGACGACTTGTGCGATCGGCTCGACCACTTGTTGCCAAGTCTCGTTGTCCTGGAGCCAGGGGTAGCGCCACTCGAGGGCCAGTTGAGGCAAGACGCGGCCGGTCACGTCATCGCCTTGGCCGTCGGGCGGGTTGACGTCGTCGCTTCCGGGTTGCACGCCATGGGTCCAGTAGCCTTCGGCGAGCACCTGGGCCTTCAGGCTATAAACATCGCCGATCGGGCCCGTGTAGGGGATCTCGTAGCCGCCTTCGATACCGAGGCGTACGTTGTCGCGTCCCTCGATGCGGGTCAGCGTTCTAAGGCCCGCGTCGAAGTAGGGCTTGCCGCCGAAGTCGGCATCGGGCTCACCGACGAAGCTATAGCCGAGAGACGGGGCGATGATCGGGAACTCGTCATTGTCGTCCTGATCTCTCAGACCCTGATATGAAAAGGCGTTGATGGCGGCATAATTTCGCGCCCGGAAGCCCTCGACGAAGGCCCGGCTCCTCAAGGTCCGGTCGGCGGAGAAATCGTAGAGCCGGAGGTAGGTATCATCGGTCGCGCGCCGCAGATCGAATCCGGTTCGCCAAGTCGGGTCGAGGTTGAAGCGGCCCGTTGCGTCGATATGTCCGCGAAAGACGTCCCTGTCGACGTCACCGTCACCCTCTTTACGGTCGGCGATGGTGCCGCTGAGCGTCGCGGCGAGCCCGCCTTCTTGAAACAGGCGGCGGTACTCGCCGCCAAGAACGACGCTTTGCTTGGTGGTGATGATCGGTGAGAAGGTGAAGTCGCTGACCTCGTCGATGGCCCAGAAGACCGGTGTCTGAGCAGTAAAACCCAGGTTTTCGCTGGTGCCGACCGTGGGGGCAAGGATGCCGCTTTGCCGCTCCACCGTCGGGTCGGGGTGCTGAAAATAAGGCGTGTAGAAAACGGGAACGCCGAAGAACTCCATCCAAGCGTCCCGGTACTCGATGGTCTTGTCTTCCTGGTCGTGGACGACTTCCTTGGCCTTGATCTGCCACAACGGCGCTCGCTCGGGGTGGTCGCGGCAGACCCTGCAGGGGCTGAATACACCGTCGGTCAAGGTCACATAGCGGCCTTCCGTGCGCTCCGCGCTTGCGGCGGCCAGGCGCGACTGATCGCGCAAAAGCACGCGGACCTGCTCGACGAACCCGGTGCTCAACCGGTCATCCAACTCGACCCGGTCGGCGAATACCACTTCGCCGTCCGGCTCCAACAGTGTCACATTGCCGACTGCGGTCACGGTTCTCGCGGGGATGTCGTAAATCACCTCGTCAGCGACCAGGACCCGCTCGTTCTGGGAGATCTCCACATTGCCGCGGGCCGTGACCACTTCCGCGACGCGGTCGAAAATGAGCTCCTCGGCAGTGATGAGCACGGGCACGTCTTCGGACGGCAACTCGCTCGCCCCGATCGGGCGATGGGCGCCGATGAGCGTGATCAGGGCGAGCGCGATTGCGATTGCCCCCCGCATGCAAAATCCCCCCAACGTGTGCCGCCCTTATGCAATCAAGCCTGTTTTCTCCCGACGCGGGATTCGGCTTTCCGGAACATTAACGCCCCGTCGCCCTCTGTCCAGGGCGCAAGTGAGGTAAGGATTTCGGCGGTAGCCACCCCGGTACACGGCCAGGATCATTGACAGCAAAGCGCGGGCGCCGCAAAAGAAACGAGCCGCGGCCGGCGCGAGGTGCCCGCTTTGCCGGGTGACTCGTCACCGCCCAGGCCAACAGAGCCGCAACGGGGAGATTCCATGAAGATCACATTCGCCGCCCACGCCCTGCCGAGCAAGGGGGCTCTCGTCGTTGGTGTCACCCAAGGCAACAAGTTGAGCCCGTCGGCCACCGCGTTGGACAAGAAATCCGGCGGTGCGGTCAAGAGAGCCATCGCGGCCAGCCGCTTCACCGGCCGTAAGGGCGAGTTTCTCGAACTTCTGGCTCCCCCCAAGCTTGGCAACAGCCGGCTCCTTCTGGCCGGATTGGGTGAGGTGAGTAAGCTGAACACCCTCGACTTGGAAAACCTCGGAGGCTCCGTCTATGCCAATTTGGCGACGGGCGGTGAGACCGAGGTGTCCATCATTGTTGACGATCTCAAGCGCGCACGATCGGAGCCGAGCGCGCGGGCGGCCCGCTACGCCTATGGCGCCTTGCTGCGTTCCTATCGGTTCGACAAATACCGCACCAAGGAAAAGCCGGAGAAAAAGCCCAGCTTGAAGCGGCTTTCGGTGCTGGTCGAAAACCCGGGCGCCGCACGTAAGGTCATGCAAGATCTGACCAAGGTGGCCGAGGGTGTGTTCTTTACTCGCGATCTGGTCTCCGAGCCGGCCAATGTCATCTTTCCAGAGAACTTCGCAGAGCGGACGCGCTCGCTTACCGCGCTCGGTGTCAAAGTGCAGGCCCTGGGCGTTGCTACCATGCGGCGCCAAGGCATGGGGGCGCTGCTGGGCGTCGGGCAAGGGTCGGTCCGCGAGCCGCGGCTGGTGGTCATGCAGTGGAACGGCGCGCCTGCAGCCAAAGGCCAGGCGGCCAAGCCCATCGCCATCGTCGGCAAGGGCGTCACCTTCGATACCGGTGGCATCTCGATCAAGCCCGCCGCCGGCATGGAGGACATGAAATGGGACATGGGCGGTGCCGGTGTCGTCGCGGGGCTCATGAAAGCTTTGGCCGGCCGTAAGGCGAAGGTGAACGTCGTCGGCGTCTGCGGGCTGGCCGAGAACATGCCGGACGGAAACGCACAGCGGCCGGGCGATATCGTCACCTCCATGTCCGGTCAGACGATCGAGGTTCTGAACACCGATGCCGAAGGCCGCTTGGTGCTGGCCGATGCGCTCTGGTACACGCAACAGCGGTTCAAGCCACGCGCCGTGATCGACCTTGCCACCTTGACCGGGGCCATCATCGTCGCACTCGGGAACGAATACGCGGGGGTCTTCTCCAACGACGACAAACTGGCCAAAATCCTCTCCGATGCCGGCGAGGCGACTGGGGAGGGCGTTTGGCGCATGCCCTTGGGTGAGGAATACGATAAGCTCTTGGATACGCCGGCCGCCGACATCAAGAACATCGGTGGTGGCCGGGCCGGGGGCTCGATCACCGCGGCGCAGTTCCTGCAGCGCTTCATCAAGGACGGGACGGCCTGGGCGCATATCGATATCGCCGGCGTGACCTGGGCATCCAAGGACAAGCCCACGGTGCCCAAAGGCGGCACGGCCTTTGGTGTGCGGCTGCTGAACGAGATGATCGCGGCCCATTACGAAGGCTGATATCGAATGTGATAAATGTGATCTAATGCATTCTTAGATCATCATAAATTGGCATTGTCGGATGACAGAAGTGCGC
This sequence comes from Kiloniellaceae bacterium, assembly GCA_041552375.1. Classification (GTDB taxonomy): domain Bacteria; phylum Pseudomonadota; class Alphaproteobacteria; order Kiloniellales; family Kiloniellaceae; genus JAJFGK01. Next base: position 4,298 of record JBFELD010000257.1, read on the forward strand.
TTCTATCACTTGACCCGCGGATCGCTGGAAACGGCGTTGCCGGTGATGTTGGAGCGGACCTTGGCGCGCGGCCAAAAGGCCGTCGTGCAGTGCGGCAC
>JBFELD010000258.1:0-4393 GCA_041552375.1 Kiloniellaceae bacterium
CTCGCAGTTGGCGATGGGATCGGCGGCGGACGTGATCGCGATCTCGAACATCTACGTCAATACGACCATGGCCTCGGCGGCCGGCGTGGTGACGGCGGTGCTTCTGACCCAGCTTTTCAATCGCAGGGTCGATCTCACCATGGTCCTGAACGGCGCGCTTGGCGGCCTGGTGAGCATCACCGCCGGGCCCGACAGCCCCAGCTTGGGCGAGGCCATGCTGATCGGCTCCTTCGGTGCGATGCTGGTCACCCTTACCACGCCTCTGCTCGACCGTTGGAAGATCGACGACGTGGTCGGCGCGATCCCCGTGCACTTGATTGCCGGGATCTGGGGCACGCTGGCCGTACCCCTGACCAATCCGGATGCCAGCTTCGCCACGCAGATGATCGGCATCGCCACGATCGGTCTCTTCGTAGCCGGGGCGAGCGCCCTGGCATGGTTCGCGTTGAAGCATACCTGCGGTCTGCGGATGAGCCAGGCGGAAGAAGCGCTCGGAATCGACAAGGTCGAGCTCGGTACCCTGGCCTATCCGGAGTTCCGTCTGGCACATCCCATTTGACCATCCGGCACTCTTTATCCCATCCCCTGCAGGTCAACCTTGGGCCCCGGCAATCCCGCCGGGGCTCATTTTTTGGTCAGACCGCTGATCCGAATAGTCAACGGCTAGACATTGCAAATCACAACAAACATTTCTTCGCCGTGGCGTGTCCGGCAGCAGGCCCTTGACGCCAATATCGACACGGCAGATCCCCGACTTCGTTGCCGGCTTGTTCGAGAGGGCCGTGGAGGCCGGCCATAGCGAGAAAAACGTGATGGCTTTGGTGAAAGTGTTGCGGAGTGAAAGCGGAACCTGATAACCAGACGCTGCCGAGCCTCTACAAATGTGCGGCGGCTCCGTCAGTGTGATCAACCTATCCGGGGGAGACCGATGACCTTTCTCAAACCATACGATACCCGACTGCTCAGCGTGCTTCGCATCATGTCCGGTTTGCTATTCCTGCAGCACGGAACGACGAAGTACCTTGGGTTTCCGGCTTCGAAATTTACCGGTGTGGCGCCGATGTCGATGGGTGGTGCCGCGGGTTTGATCGAGCTGGTCGGCGGTGTTTTGATCGTGATCGGGTTGTTCACGCGCCCCGTGGCCTTCGTTCTTTCCGGCACGATGGCGGTCGCCTACTTCTATGCCCATTTCCCGCAGGGTTTCTTCCCCTTGTTGAACGGCGGTGAGCTCGCCGCACTCTACTGCTTCGTTTTCCTATATATCGCGGCAGCGGGAGGTGGGGCCTGGGGCATTGACGCGTTCAGAGGCCGGAATAGATAGCGCTCCGCATCGGACGGTTGCCCGGCAGGCCGGCCAAGGAACGACCCTCTGTGCTGCTACCGCCCGGGTCGCCGTGCCGGCCTCTCGCCGCTTTGTCAGGAGAGATAACTCGGCACCGAGCCAGCGAGCGACAGGTGCAAATGATCCCGCAGCGCCGCGGCCGGCGGCGTCAGGTTGCTGCCACGACGCCAGGCTAGACCGACGTCCATGGTCGGCACGCCGTCGATCAGGGACTTGACCTCGATGCGCTGACCCTCGAGCGACCAGGGGCGATAGACCATGTCCGAGAGAATGGTCACACCCATACCGGTCGCGACCATGCTGCGTACCGCTTCGACCGAGGACGTGGAAAAGAGGATCCGCGGCCTGTGGGGCGTCCGCTCCCAGTAACGCAGGGCCGTCAGATTGGCCTCGTCGACCGTCAACATGACATAGGGCTCCCCGGCTACGTCCTCCAGAGACACTTGGTCGCGGGCGATCAAATGGTGATTGGCGCCCGCCCAAAGCCGGCGGCGCGACTGGATCAGAACCTCGGCATCGATCTCCGCATCGTTCTGCAGGTTCGAGACCAGCATTACCGCAAGATCGAGCTTGCCGGAGATGATCTCATTCTCGATACGCCCGCGCTCGCGCAGATTGACGACGACATTGGGAAAGGCGCGCATGAACCGCGCCAACAAGGATGGCAGGAAGTAGCCCGCGACCGTGTAGGTAACGCCCAGCTCCACTTTGCCGGTGACGCTCTCGCTGGTTCGGCGCGGTGACCGGGTCGCCTCCGACACGGCGGCGACGATGTTGTGCGCGTGTTGCAGAAACTGATGCCCCTCATAGGTGAGGCTCACGCCATTCGACTTCCGGGTGAAGAGCTGGCCACCCAGCTCCTCCTCCAACGCCTTGATCGCGCTGGTGATGGCCGACTGAGATACGTTCAAATTGACCGCGGCCGAGGACACCTTGCCAAGCTCGGCGGTGGCGATGAAGTAGCGAACCTGCCTGAAGGTGAGAGCCATAGCGACCGTCCTCCGGTCCGCTCGATCGCAAGGACGAAATCGGCGACCGATGCGTTATCAATAAAACGAATATCAGAACCCCCTTTTTTATATTTTACAATAAACCGCGTTGAGATAACAATCTAAAGTCGAATTATTTCAACGGGGGATCATGGGCCGTAAAGCCTCCGGATAATCCTGCAAGACAGACACGACTCATTAGGGAGGTCGGCACAATGAGAAAGTCACCCATCGCAAAACTTGGCGCCGTCGCGGGCATTGCCACTTTTGGCATCGCGTTGTCCGCATCCGCATTGGCGCAGGAATGGTACCCCTTCCCCGTGGAGGTTTGGGACCCGCCCTTCGACATGGCGAGCCCGCGCAAGACCATGGATTATGAACCTGTCGGCAAGGCGTCGAAGGCTTGGGACATCTGCGTTTCCTTCCCGCATATGAAGGATGCCTATTGGATGGCCGTCGACTATGGCGTCGTCGCCGAGTCCGAGCGCCTAGGCGTCAAGATGCAGCTGGTCGAGGCCGGTGGCTACACCAACCTCAACAAGCAGGTTTCTCAGATCGAGGACTGCGTGGCGCGTGGCGCCGAGGCGGTGGTCATTGGCGCGATCTCCTATGACGGCCTCAACAACCTGGTCGAGGAAGTCCGCGGCAAGGGCGTGCCGGTGATCGACGTGATCAACGGCATGTCGTCCGGTGACCTCTCGGCCAAGTCGCTCGTCTCCTTCGGCGAGATGGGCTACAAGGCCGGCGAGTACATCGCCAAGCTTCATCCCAAAGGCAGCGGCGCGGTCAAGGTCGCCTGGTTCCCCGGACCTCCGGGCGCGGGCTGGGTCGAGGCCGGTAACGAGGGCTTCCTGTCCGCCGTCAAGGATAGCGACATCGAGGTGGTCGAGACCAAGTACGGCGACACCGGCAAAGAAGTCCAACTAAAGCTCGTCGAAGACACGTTGGAGGCCTATCCCGACATCCAGTACATCGTCGGCACCTCGCCGACCACCGAAGCGGCGGTGCAGCTCTTGCGCGACCGGGGTCTCTCCGACCAGATCAAGGTCCTGGCCTACTACTTCACCCCCGGCGTCTACGAGAACATCAAGCGCGGACGGGTTCTGGCCGCACCGACGGACAGCGCCGTCATTCAGGGTCGCGTTGCCATCGATCAGGCGGTGCGCATTCTCGAGGGCAAGGACTACATGAAGCATGTCGGCCCGGAGCTCTATGTGATCGATTCGAACAACATCGATACGTTCCACTACGAATCCTCGCTGGCGCCACCGGACTTCAAGCCGACCTTCACGGTCAACTAACAATAAAAGACCCAGACCCGACCGACGGCCATGACCGGCACCATCACGGATAGGGAGAGTTCCGCTGGGAGCTCTCCCCTCCTCCTCGAGCTTAAGGGCATCACAAAGCGCTTTCCCGGCGTGCTCGCCCTGGACGGGGTCGACTTCGACCTGCGTGCCGGCGAGGTCCATGTCCTTTTCGGCGAGAACGGTGCCGGCAAGTCGACGCTGATCTCGATTATCGCCGGGGCACAACGCCCCCAGACCGGCAGCCTCGGCATGCGGGGCGAGGCCCTCGAGCTCTCCTCCGTCCATGATGCGCGCGAGCGGGGGATCAGCGCCGTGTTCCAGGAATTCTCCCTGGTGCCGCAGTTGACGGTCGAGGAAAACCTTTTTCTCGGTGCCGAAATCACCGCCGGGGGCCTCTTGAGCAAAGGGGCGCTGCATGCCAAAGCCGAGGAGATATTGACGCGCTTGGGCTTTCCGCTGCGGGCGACACAGCCGGTCATGTATCTCTCGCGCGCCGAGCAGCAGATGGTCGAGATCGCCAAGGCCTTCCGCTCCGATCTCTCCGTGCTGATCCTGGACGAGCCGACCTCCTCGCTCACCGAGCGCGAGACCGATCAGCTCTTCCGCCTGATAGAGCAAGCCAAGGCCGAGGGCGTCGGCATCATCTACATTACCCACCGCATGAGCGAGATCCGACGCATCGGCGACCGCATCACGGTCCTGCGTGACGGCCGCTACATGGCGACGGTCGATACGGAAACCTCCGAGGACGA
>JBFELD010000259.1:0-4372 GCA_041552375.1 Kiloniellaceae bacterium
AAGAAATCCCGAACGATGCTCTGGCTGCGCTCGGCGATCTCGCTCATCGCTTGGGAGATTCTCGCCGCCTCGTCCACGGCGTCGTCAGAGACTTGCCTATCCATCATTGGAGTCGTCGCCCCGGAGCTTTCTTCGTTTTTGCCGACCATAGGTCGTCCATGCTGATATTGTGCATTGCAACATAGCGAGCAAAAAATTTTCGTCAAGGTCGCTGCGGGCACAAGAGAATAGGGTAATCGCGCACCTTAGGGCGGCCTCGGTGGCCGGGTGGAAGCTCAAAGCCAAGGCGCTGCACTTTCCGCCCTGCCATTTTCTCTACCACCAATGCTTCATTGCCCGCCATTCACCTGAGCGGCATAAAGAAATCTGGGAGTTCGTCGAGGTAAGTTGAGTGATGCGGGAAGTCGAGCCCGAGGTGCGTGCCGGATCGTGGAGTTCTGTCCGTCTGGCGGCTGTGGTTCTTGTTCTGCCCTTATTTCTGGCTGGGTGTTCGGTGGTCCCCGATTGGGCCGATCCGACGGAGTGGTTCGAGGACGACGGCCCATCTCGAAGGCCCGACACGGCCTCCGGAGGGGCCGAGCCGATCCCAAGTCTGGACAGCGTCCCCGATAAGACCCGCGAGATTTCCACGCCCGAGGATCGGGCCGAGGATGTTCAGGCCTTGCAGGCCGCGCATTCCGCCGCGCGCTATAGCGAGGAAACTCTGTCCGCGCCGCCGCTGGTGACCAGCGCTGGACCTGAGACCTCGACCGCAAGCGTGGGAACGGCCGTCGTGGCGACCGCGCAGCCTCCCTCGCCGAGCGCTGCCGGCGGTCTGCCCGCGCCTCGTGCGAGCGCATTCGTGCCGCTGAGACCGGAAAGACAAGAGGTGGCGGCGGTCGTCTATTTCGCCCACAGCTCGACGGCGCTCGACCGGAACGATCTCGCCGTGTTGGCTGGGGTGGCCTCGTTGCAACGTGAGCGCGGCGCGGACGTGAAGGTCGTTGGCCACGCTTCTTCACGAACCACCGTCGCCAATGCGGCCGAGCACCAGATCGCCAACTTCAGCGTGTCGCTCGCGAGGGCCGACAGTGTAAGGCGGGCACTCACCGGAATGGGGGTCCCCGGGTCGATCATCACCACCGAAGCGGTCGGCGACAGACAGCCCGTCTACCATGAATTCATGCCAACGGGTGAGGCCGGAAACCGGCGCGTCGAAGTCTATTTCGTCTATTAGAAATAGAATGAATAAATATGATTAAAGATCTGATACAAATGGTATATTTTATATTTATATAATGCCCGCCTAGACTTTCTTCGCGGTTCATCGCTCTCTGGTCGCCGTTGCCGGATATGTTGGGCCCTGGCGATAAGTACCCGAAACGATAAATATCCAGTGTGGCTTCGGTGCGGGCTGTGGTATTCGGTGGTGCGGATTCAATTGGGCGGGGCGCGGAACGCTTCGAGGGGAGTGGCCGGCTCTTTCGGATCTTCATTTTTCGGGAGTAACGAGTGGTGAGCGAACCGTTTCGGATCGCACTAGCCGGATTGGGTACGGTTGGATCGCAGGTCGCGGCCATGTTGCGGCGACCGGGCGGCTCCTGGGTGTTGCGCAGTGGGCGGCCCATCGAATTGGTGGCCGTCTCGGCCCGTGACCGGCGAAAGGACAGAGGTGTCGACCTCGGTGATGTCGAGTGGTTCGATGACCCTGTGGCCATGGCCGCCGGCGCCACGGCGGACGCGTTCGTGGAGTTGATCGGCGGCGCCGACGGCGTGGCGAAGGCCTGCGTCGAGTCAGCGCTTGCGTCGGGCCGCCATGTGGTGACCGCGAACAAGGCCATGATCGCGCACCATGGGACCGATCTGGCCCGCCGCGCCGCCGAGCGGGACCTGGCTTTGGGATACGAGGCGGCCGTCGCCGGCGGCGTTCCGATCATCAAGACCATCCGTGAAGGAATGGCGGCCAATTCGCTGACCCGCGTCTACGGGATCTTGAACGGGACCTGCAATTTCATTCTCTCCGAGATGCGCCGGTCCGGGCGAGACTTCCGAGCCGTGCTGGAGGAGGCACAAGCGCTCGGTTACGCGGAAAGCGACCCCGGGTTCGATATCGACGGTATCGACAGCGCCCATAAGCTGTCGATCCTGGCCGCGCTTGCCTTTGGGGTCGAGGTCGACTTCGACGGCGTCTATGTCGAAGGCATCGGCGGCATCAGCGCCTTCGACATCGCCTCGGCCGAGGAGCTTGGCTATCGCATCAAGCTTTTGGGGGTCGCCAGCCTCGGTGACGATGGCATCGAGCAAAGGGTTCACCCCTGCATGGTGCCCAAGGGTGCGCCGATCGCGGCGGTCGAAGGCGTCTTGAACGCCGTTGTCGCGGAGGGTGACGCCGCCGGATCGATCATGGTCGAGGGCGCCGGCGCCGGCGCCGGCCCCACGAGCTCGGCCGTTCTTGCCGATCTCGTGGATATCGCCCGTGGCAATGTCATGCCGGCTTTCACGGTTCCCGCCTCGCAGCTCGGCCGGGCGCGCAGCATATCGATGGATAGCCATCGCGGCTGCTATTACATCCGCTTGACCGTGCGTGACCAGCCGGGTGTCATCGCCGAGGTCGCGGCGGTTCTGCGCGACGAGGCGATTTCGATGGAGGCCATGTTGCAACACGGCCGTGCCGACAGCGAGGGCAAGTCGGTGCCCGTGGTCATCACCACACATGAGACAAGCGAAGCGGCGATGCAGCGGGCGATCGCCGGGATCGATGCGTGCCAAGCGGTCTTGGAGCCGTCGCGCTTGATCCGGATCGAGCCGCTGTAACGCGGCATTGAGGAGATAGGCAGGAAAAAGGGAGGGCCAGCGATGGCAATGTCCATGGACCGTAACCTCGCTCTCGAGGCTGTGCGGGTCACTGAAGCGGCGGCTTTGGCCGCGTCTCGACTGATGGGCCGGGGCGATGAGAAGGCCGCCGATCAGGCTGCGGTCAATGCCATGCGCGAGGCCTTGAACGGCCTCGCGATCGACGGCACGGTGGTTATCGGCGAGGGGGAGCGCGACGAGGCGCCGATGCTCTACATCGGAGAGAAAGTCGGCACCGGCGATCTGGAAATCGATATCGCTCTCGACCCATTGGAGGGAACGACGCTGACGGCGAAGGGAGGCCCGAATGCCATGGCCGTCATCGCCATGGCTGAGAAGAATGGCTTCCTCCATGCCCCCGACGTCTACATGGAGAAGATCGCGGTCGGTGGCGGCCTGCCTAAGGGGATCGTCGATCTCGATCAGTCCCCGGCCGAGAACTTGAAGCAGCTGGCCAAAGCGAAGAGCAAGGACATCTCCGACCTCATCGTTTGCATCCTCGACCGACCCCGGCACCAGGAGATCATCGAAGGTGTGCGCGAAGCCGGCTCGCGGGTTCTGCTGATCGGCGACGGTGACGTTTCCGGTGTGATGGCGACCAGCCGGCGGGAAAGCGGCGTCGACATGTATTTGGGCATCGGCGGGGCGCCCGAGGGTGTGCTGGCCGCGGCCGCGCTTCGCTGCATTGGCGGACAGATGCAGGGCCGGCTCGTCTTCCGCAACGATGATGAACGCGCCCGGGGAACCAAATGGGGCATCGAGGATTTCGATCGGAAGTACGGCCTGATGGACTTGGCCGGCGGCGATGTCATGTTCGCGGCCAGCGGGGTCACGGACGGATCGATGTTGAAAGGTGTGCGGCGTTGGTCGGGCGGCGCCTCGACCCAGTCGGTGGTCATGCGCTCGAAAACCGGCACGGTGCGCATTGTTGATGCCACCCATAACTTCGAGCGAAAGACTTGGTACGATCGTCTGGGCGTGTGAGCCGGTCACCAGCGGGCATCAGGCCTTGGCCGAGGAGGCGGCGATAGCTCCACAGCGTCATGTGTTTTTGGGTGTGGAAAGCTCGCTCACGGGTAAGCGATGGGAGGAGCGCCTGGGTGACGCGCGGCTCGCCATGGGCCTCTCGCAGCGGCTTGGCCTGCCTGAGATCGTCGGCCGTATCCTGGCCGCCCGCGGGGTCGCGCCGGAGGAGGTCGAAAGCTTCATGGCACCGAGGTTGCGCGACCTCTTGCCGGATCCTTTCAGCCTGCGCGATATGGATCGGGCGGCGGGCCGGCTCGCGGACGCTGTCGCCGCGGGCGAAAGCGTCGCGGTGTTCGGTGACTACGATGTCGATGGCGCCACGTCATCGGCCTTGCTGCAGCGCTTCTTTCGTGCCCTTGGCCGGGACCTTGTTGTCTATATCCCCGACCGCCTGAGCGAAGGTTACGGCCCCAATGCCGGTGCCTTGCTGGGGCTCAAGGAAAAGGGAGTGGATGTGGTGGTGACCGTGGATTGCGGCATCACCGCCTTCGAGCCGCTGACCGCCGCCGTCGAG
>JBFELD010000260.1:0-4364 GCA_041552375.1 Kiloniellaceae bacterium
CACGCCCCTTGTGGCGGTTCTTGGAGGCCGCCGGCTACCGCGTGGAAAAGACCAACCGCCGACCGATCCGCTATCGCCGGCTGCTCGGCGACAAGGAACGCGCACTGCTATTGGAACGGGTTCAAGCCTTAGGGCGAGATCCGGGCGAGGCCTTCGATGGCGATTACTTCGCCCTCGATCTCTATCTGGCCCGGCCCGAGCCGCAGGCCGCGGCCCTGCCCATCGGTGAGCTGCCTTTCGACGAGGACACATCCTAGATGGCCCCGCAAGAGATGACCGCCATGGTCCTGGAGCGCGCCGGGGCGCCACTGGCCCCGCGGCGCCAGGCGATCCCCGAGCCCGGCCCCGGCCAAGTTCTGGTGAAGGTCTCGGCCTGCGGGGTCTGCCGTACCGACCTGCACGTCTTCGATGGCGACCTGACCGAGCCGAAATTGCCCCTGGTCATGGGCCATGAGATCGTGGGGCGGGTGGTCGAGACCGGCCCCGGCGTGGAGCAACCAGCGAGCGGCACCCGGGTCGGCATCCCCTGGCTCGGATGGACCTGCGGCGACTGCGCCTACTGCCGCCGCGGCCAGGAGAACCTCTGCGAGGCGGCGCGCTTTACCGGTTATACCCTGGACGGCGGCTACGCCGAGTATTGCCTCGCCGATGCCCGCTACTGCTTTCCGGTGGGCGGGCCGCTGAGCGATGCCGAGACCGCGCCGCTCCTCTGTGCCGGGCTGATCGGCTACCGGTCCTTGGTCATGGCAGGCGATGCCCGAACCTTGGGGCTCTATGGCTTTGGTGCCGCCGCGCATATCATCGCCCAGGTCGCCCGGCACCAGGGCCGGCGCGTCTTTGCCTTCGTGCGCCCCGGTGACGAGACAGCGGGCAACTTCGCCCGCTCGCTCGGTGCCGAGTGGGTCGGCGGCTCGGACGAGACCGCCCCCGAGCCTCTCGACGCGGCGATCATCTATGCGCCGGTCGGCGCGCTGGTGCCCGCCGCGCTGAAGGCGGTGCGCCCCGGCGGGACGGTCGTGTGCGCCGGCATCCACATGAGCCCGATCCCGAGCTTCCCCTACGAGCTGCTCTGGCGGGAACGCAAACTGGTCTCGGTCGCCAACCTCACTCGGCGCGACGGCGAGGAATTCCTGGCGCTGGCGGCGACCCTGCCCTTGCACACCAGTGTCGAACGCTTGCCCTTGACGCAGGCGAACGACGCCTTGACGCGACTATCCGAAGGCCGGCTGACCGGCGCCGCCGTGCTCGAACCCGGTGATTGACGCCGGCGCTTCTTGAAACTTCGCGAGGACCAACATGGATAAGGCAGTCCCCAGCATCCAAGTCGACAACGACCGCACCCGGGTCACCGAGTGGCGCTTCGCCCCCGGGGCGGCAACCGGCTATCACCGGCACGAGTTCGACTACGTCGTGGTGCCGCAGACCACCGGCAAGCTGAAGCTGATCGGCCCCGACGGCAACGAGACCATCGCCGCCCTGACCGCCGGCCAGTCCTATTTTCGTGAAGCGGGGGTCGAGCATGACGTGATCAACGCCTCGGAGCACGAGTTCGTCTTCGTCGAGATCGAGTTCAAATAGGCGACCCGCCGGGGATTGCTCACGATGTCTTGGTGTTTCGTAAATGCTTGGCCCAGGACTGAGCCTCGATAAAGACGCGGCCGACAGCCGGGTTCAGGCGCTTGATCCGCCCCTCGATGTCCGAGACCACACCCTCCACCTGATCAGCGGCGATGTTGTCGCTAAAATCGAGACTGACCGTCACCAAAATGTCACGAGGCCCCTGATGCAAGGTCAGGACCTCGTTCACCCGGTCGATATGTTGCTGTGACGTGAGCATCCGGCGAATGGCCTTTTCCAGCTCGGGATCGGCCGCCTCGCCGATCAGCAGCCCCTTGGTCTCGTATGCGAGTAGGATGGCGGCCAGCCCCAGCACGCAGCCGATTCCGATCGAGGCGACACCATCGAGTACCGGCATGTCCAGCAGCTCGCTGAAGATCAGCGCGATAAGGGCGATCAACAAGCCCAGGAGCGCCGCGGTGTCCTCCAGGAGGACCGTGAAGATCGCCGGATCCTTGCTGCGGCGGATCGCCGCCATGATGGGCTGCTCGCCGCGTATGACATTGAACTCTTTCCAGGCGATGTACCAGCAGGCCGCCTCGAAGATCAGGGCCAGACCCAAGACCACGTAGTTGACGATGGGGCTGGAGACCGGGGTGGGTTGGCGAACCCGCTCGATCCCCTCATAGAGCGACACACCGGCGCCGACGGCGAAGATCAGGATCGCCACCACGAAGGCCCAGAAATAAAGCTCCTTGCCGTAACCGAAGGGGTGGGTTTCGTCGGCCGGCCGGCCGGCGCGCTTCAGCCCATAGAGCAGGAGCGCCTGGTTCCCGGTATCGACCAATGAGTGAACGCCTTCGCTCAACATGGCCGAGCTGCCGGTATAGGCGGCGGCGGCAAATTTGGTGACGGCGATCGCGAAGTTGCCGACAAACGCGGCGAAAATGACCCGTTTCGATGCCTCGACCGACATGCCTTCACTCCCCCTGAGATCTCGCGCGGGCCCAAGGTAACGCCCCGCTTGGTAACCGCAAGACTTGACCTCGGGCCCCCTGCGCGACCAAAGATGGCGCACTCGGTTTTAATGTCGTAAGCACGGTCCCGATGAGAATTCCTTTTCGCCGAACCTTGATCTCGCTCGCCGTCTCGGTCTTGGTCGCATCCGCGGCCTTATTGGCCGGCTTCCTGTGGCTGCGCCAGAGCCTGCCGCAAACCGAAGGCGAGATCGCTCTTCAAGGGCTTTCGGCCCCGGTGGAGGTACTGCGTGACGCGCGCGGATTCGTCACCATCCGTGCCGATGACCAGCTCGACGCCGCCTTCGCGCTGGGCTTCGCCCATGCCCAGGACCGGATCTGGCAGATGGATTTCTGGCGGCGTACGGCCTCGGGACGCCTCTCCGAGGTGATCGGCGCCTCGACACTCGGCATCGACAAGTTCATGCGCACCTTGGGGCTCGCCGATTATGCAGCCTGGAACCTCGAGGCCTTATCGCCCGAGACGCGGCTCTATCTCGAGGCCTACGCCGCCGGCGTCAACGCCTACCTGGAGCGTCGTGAAGGCCCCTTGCCGCCGGCCTTCCTGATCTTGGGCTACGAGCCGGAGCCTTGGCGACCGGTCGACAGCGTGCTTTGGGGGCGGCTCATGGCCTTGCAGCTCTCCGACAACTGGCGCGACGAGCTGCGCCGCGCGGCGGCGGAAATTCGCCTCGGGCCCGAGAAGGCCGCCGACCTCTGGCCGCGCGATGGTGCCCACACGCCGCAGACCTTCGGCGCCTTGGAAGAAGCGCCCGGCGCGGAATTGCCCTACCTCGAGCTGGCCCGGCTCGCACCCTCCTGGCTCGAGACTGGCGGCGCCTCCAACGTCTGGGCCCTATTGGGCGCCAAGTCCGATAACGGCGCGCCGATATTGGCCAACGACCCCCACCTCGAGCTGAGCGCACCGGGGATTTGGTATCTGGTGCGCATCGAGGCCCCGGATCAGCTCTTGGTCGGGGTCACAGCACCCGGGGTCCCCTTCGTGCTTTTGGGTCATAATGGGCGCCTCGCTTGGGGTTTTAGCACCACTCACAGCGACACCCAGGATCTCTTCATCGAACGGCTCGCCGACGATGATCCGTCCCGCTATCTGATGCCCGATGGCGCGACCGAGCTCTTCGAGATCCGCGAGGAAACCATTGTTATCAAGGACCAGGAGCCCTTGATCCTCACGGTTCGCCAAACCCGGCACGGCCCGGTCGTCAGCGACCTGCTCGAGGACCAATGGGAATCCACCGATGACCGGGTCCTCGCTCTTGCGTGGTCGGCCTTGCGCCCTGACGACCGCACGCCGGAGGCGCTCTATCGCCTGAACAGGGCGGTCGACTGGCGCGCCTTCCGCGCCGCGCTGGAGGACTTCCACAGCCCGCAGCAGAATATCTTCTATGCCGACCGTCTGGGCACCATTGCCTTCATTGCCCCGGCGCGCGTGCCGATACGGCGGGCCGGCGACGGGCGCCGCCCGGTGCCGGGTTGGACCGGCGAGTTCGACTGGACCGGGATGGTTCCCTTCGACCAGTTGCCGCAGAGCGTCGACCCGCCCAGCGGCCGCTTCGTGAACGCCAACAACCGGATCGTCGAGGATGGTTATCCCCATTTGATCACCGCCGACTGGCCGAACGACTTTCGGGCCAGACGCATCGCCGAGCGGTTGGACCAGGATCCGAGGCATTCCGTGGCGGCCGCGGAGGCCCTGCAACTCGATACGCTCTCGGGCGGTGCGCGTGCGCTGCTGCCGCGGCTGCTCGAAATGGCCGAACCGAGCGAGAC
>JBFELD010000261.1:0-4329 GCA_041552375.1 Kiloniellaceae bacterium
CCTTCAGCCAGGCCAATTCCGAGGCGATGGCGTTCTTGCTGTGATACCCCTCACGGTGGACCCGCAGCGCCCATCGCCCGCCCCCGTTCGGGCTTTCGACGCGAGAGGTCGCATTCTCCGACAGATTGATAAGCGCGGCCGCCGCTCCTCCGGGAAGGTCGTACCGACCCAGCGCCCGCTGGGCCAAACCCTCGAGGCGGCGAAGCTGTTCTTCGTGTGGTAAATGCTCGAAATCGGACATCTCGACACCTGTACCCAACAATGCGGCAAGCGAATGCGGTGCTATCCGACCGCCAAATCTCTTCTAGCCTAAAGCCGGCGCCGTGACATGGCTTGACATCACCGCGAAAGCATTTGACCGCGCGACAAGACGGCCGGTGACCGGACGCGCGCGACCCGGCGCCCGCGATCGGTCCATCGTAGCGCAAAATTCTCACACGTTAAGTGCAGAGAAACTGGACATCGCACTCGCGCAACAGGGTCGAGAGCGCCGGATCGGGGCGGCTGTCGCTGACGACGACATCCAACTCCTGGAGACCGCAAATCCTGTGCAGGCCTTCGCGGCCGAAGCGAAAGTGGTCGATCAGCAGCATGTTTCTGGCCGATTGCCGCATCATGGTCTTCACCGTCCAGACCGTGCGGGAGTCAGCCTCGGAGATGCCGCTGGGTGCCAGGCCGTCAGCGAAGATGACCGCCAAGTCGGCATTGAAGCGAGCGAGAAACTCCGTCGTCTCGTGCCCCCAGGCGAAACCCTCGAGGCGGTCGACATCGCCCGGCGCCAGGATCACCCGCAGATTGTCGTTGTTCACCAGGGTAAGGGCTTCGCGCACCCCGTTGGTGATGACGGTAAGCTGTCGCTCGCCCCGCGCCAGCTCTTGCGCGAAGAGTAGCGCCGTCGTGCCCGGGGCGAGCATCACGGTCTGATCGTCCTCCAGCAACCCGTGCGCCTTGCGGGCGATGAGCGTGCGCTCGCCGATGTGCTTATCCTGGCGCGCCTCGAAACTGAGGATGTTGCCGGCGGGAACGACCGTCGCGCCACCATAGCGGCGCTGTAGCTGCCCACTGCTGCTAAGAGCGTCGAAATCGCGCCGGATGGTCTCACGCGAAACGTCGAGCTTGGCCGCCAGATCGCGGATCATGACACCCGGATTGCGGATGATTTCTTCCAGAATCTTCTCGCGCCTGAGCTCTTGCTTGCGCACGTCTATCCTTGCCTTCACCAGACTCGAGCCCGTCACGGACGGCGCCGTGCAGTCTCGTCCCCTACCCGGCCAATGTCCAGGTAAAGCACAAAAAATGTGGCAGATAAATTATTTCTCACAGAATCATCGCCCTGCTTGATCTTCTGCAAATTAGGAGCGTTCATTCTTCTGCAATACGTTACTATTATATTTCAATGAAAATAAATACTTATGAAGGATTTACGAGCAAAGTGGCGGCTAACGCACAGCAAAGTCGTTCAGTAGCATTATCTCAAAAATGTTGCATATAGCACATTTTTTGCTATGCTTTGCCGAGCAGCGAACTGCCGACCGGGAGGTTTCCCTTGAGTGAGGCCAAGCTTCAAGTACTCCAGGCGTCGAAGACCTTCTGGAACCCCGACAAGACCCAGTTCTGGCAGGAAGCAGGGGTCGATCTCGTCATCGACCGCCGGGAGGGCTATTGCCTCTACGACATGGACGGCAAGCGTCTGATCGACGTCCATCTCAACGGCGGCACCTATAATCTCGGCCATCGCAATGCCGAGCTGATCGAGGTCTTGAACGCCGGCGCGCGCCGCTTCGACATGGGCAATCACCACTTTCCGGCTCTTGCCCGCACGGCCCTGGCCGAGAAGCTGGCGGCCTGCACGCCCGCGGGCTTGCAGTACACGATATACGGCGCGGGCGGCGCGGAGGCTGTCGAACTCGCCATCAAGTCCGCCCGCAACGCCACTCAGAAAAGAAAGATCGTCTCCATCATCAAGGCCTATCACGGCCATTCGGGGCTTTCGGTCAAGACGGGCGACGAGCGTTTTTCCAAGACCTTTCTCTCCGAAGACGTACTCGGGGAGTTCGTTCAAGTTCCCTTCAACGACCTGGATGCGATGGAAGACGCGCTGAAGGGGCGCGACGTGGCCGCGGTCATCATGGAGACCATCCCCGCGACCTACGGGTTTCCGATGCCACACGAGGGCTATCTGCCGAGCGTCAAGAAGCTTTGCGAGCGCTACGACGCGCTTTACATCGCCGATGAGGTGCAAACCGGGCTGATGCGCACCGGCCAGCTTTGGGGCATCACCCGTTACGGGGTCACGCCGGATATCATGGTCATCGGCAAGGGCATCACCGGGGGCATGTACCCCATTTCCTGCTGCGTGGTGAGCGAGCGCGCCGGCGCCTGGCTGAAGCAGGACGGTTTTGCCCATATGTCGACGGCCGGCGGCGCGGAGCTTGGTTGCATCGTCGCGCTCAAGGTTCTGGAGATCACGCAGCGCCCAGAGGTCGCCTCGATGGTGCGTTACGTCTCCGACTTCGTGCGCGCCGGCCTGGACGAGATCCAAGCGCTCTACCCCGACTTCTTCATCGGCATCCGCCAGCACGGCGTGGTGATGGGCCTCGAGTTCAACGATCCCGAGGGCGCCAAGCCGGTGATGCGCCGGCTTTACGAACACGGCGTGTGGGCAATCTTCTCGACCCTCGACCCCAGCGTGCTGCAGTTCAAGCCGGGCATCTTGATGACGCAAGACCTCTGTGAGGACCTCTTGCGCCGGGTCGAAACGGCGATCGGTCTTGCCCGCGACGACGTCATGAGCGCCGGGCGGCGCAAGGTGTCATAATGGATCCGCAGATCAAGCAACTTGTGGATATCAGCGGCACGCCGGTGGCCATGCGCGCACGCGCGGAGATGATCTTGGAGCGCGCGCGCTGGGCCTCGCAGGTCTTCATGCGCTACGACCGCGACAAAACCCAGGCCATCGTCGAGGCCGTCGCCGAGGCCGCGCACCAAAAGGCGCGCGACTATGCCGAGTGGGCGGTGAAAGAAACCGGCTTCGGCGTCGTCGAACACAAGGCCCTCAAGAACGAGCTGAGCAGCTTGCCCCTGGTGGAGCATTACCGCGACGTGAACTTCGTCGACCCGCGACAGGACGAGCGCACGGGCGTGATCGAGATCCCGCGCCCCGCGGGCGTCATCTTCGCCCTGGTGCCCTCCACGAACCCCATCGCGACGATCTATTTCAAGGTGCTCTCGGCCTTGATGACCCGCAACGCCATCGTCATCAGCCCCCACCCCGCCGCCCTGCAATGCTCCGTCGATGCGGTCAAGGCGTTGAACGAGGCCGCCGTCGCCGCCGGCGCGCCGGAGGGCTCGATACAAGTTCTCGAGGAGATCAGCCTGCAACTGGTCGACGAGTTCCTAAAGTCCGAGAAGACCGACGTGATCCTGGCCACGGGCGGCACGGCGATGGTCCGCGCGGCCTATTCCTCCTCCAATCCGGCGATCGGCGTGGGGCCCGGCAATGCCCCGGTGATGGTCGAGGCCTCGGCCGACTTGAGGCGCGCGGCGAAGCACATCATCGACAGCAAGGCCTTCGACAACTCGATCCTCTGCACGAACGAGTCCGTGTTGATCACCCAGCGCGAGGTCGCCTCGGCGCTGGAGCGTGAGCTGTCCCGGGCCGGCGCACACGTCTGCAGCGAAAGCGAAACCGACGCGCTGCGCGGCTATCTCTTCCACGATCGCGGGTTCAATGTCGAGGCGCTCGGCCGCGACGCGCCCTGGATCGCCGAGCAGGCGGGTTTCAAGGTCAATAGAAAGACCAGGGTTCTGATCGCACCGATCAATCAGGTCGGCGTCGGCGAGCCGCTGTCGCGTGAAAAGCTCTGTCCGGTGCTGGGTTACTACATCGCCCGCAGTTTCGATCAGGCTTTGCTTCAGGCCCGCGCCCTGCTGCGCTTTGCCGGGGCCGGGCACTCGGCGGCCATTCACTGCGAAGACTACCAAGCGGTCATGGACTATGCAGCGGCGGTCGAGGTTTACAGGGTCGTGGTGAACGCCCCATGCAGTCAGGGAGCCGCCGGCTTCGCCACCCACCTCTCACCCTCCTTCACCATCGGAACTGGGTTTTTCGGCCGTTCCTCGATCGGCGAGAACATCGGCCCCCATCATCTTGTGAACTGGACCAAGATCGCCTGGCACAAGGACGAGGACGTCATAGGTGCCGCGAGGATTGGAGACCTCAAGCATCGTGGGCCGCTTCCCAAGGCGCCGGCGGACGGCGTGCCCGGCGAAGGCCGGACAGCCAGGGCTGCCATCCCCAATTCACCGGGCGATCCACCGATGTCACAC
>JBFELD010000262.1:0-4317 GCA_041552375.1 Kiloniellaceae bacterium
AAAGCCGGGCAGTGGGCGACAATCGGTCCAAACTGTCGTGCGCCTGCACGACGCGGCGTTGGCGACCTCCGGCGATTATCGCAACTTCTTCGAGCAGGACGGGCAACGCTTCGCCCACATCATCGATCCGCGCAGCGGCCGGCCGGTCGATCACGCCCTGGCCTCGGTGACGGTTCTTGCCTCCTCCTCCATGGAGGCTGATGCGCTTTCGACCGCTCTGATGGTGCTGGGGCCCAAGGCCGGCGTCGAGCTGGCCGAGCGCGGCGCCATCGCCGCGCTGTTCATCGCCCATGACGGCCAGCGTCTGGTCGAAACCTCGACGGGTGACTTTCGCCACCACGTCGCCGCCTGAACGGAGATAGGCATGGAGCTTTTCATCCTGAGCTTCCTGGTTTTCGCATTGTCGGCCTTGGGCCTCGCCCTGGCCGGCCTTCGTGGCCGTGGAAGGGCGGCGCGCGCCTCACACTCCGACGAGCCGACCGAGGCGCCCTACGGCTGCGGCATCGGCTGTGCCTGCGTGATCGCAAAGCGGACGAGCGACGATGAGACTTGATGGCGCAAGCACACGGGTCATGGGACAGCCGCGCAAGGCGCGGGACTACATGAGCCCCGACCCGGTGACGCTCAAACCCGATACCGACATCCATGGCGCCATGCGGATCCTGCGCGACAACGCGATCACCGGCGCGCCGGTCGTCGACCCTCAGGGTAACCTCGTCGGCATCCTGGCCGAGAAGGACTGTTTCAAAGTCGCCTTCACTTCCAGCTACCACCGCGAGCCCGGCGGCTGGGTCCGGGAGTTCATGAGCCGGGAGGTGCAGACGATCGATGCCGACGAGGACATCATCGAGGTGGCGGAGCTGTTCCTCAACAGCCGCTATCGGCGCTTCCCGGTGATGGCTCACGGCCGCCTGGTCGGCTTGATCAGCCGTGCCGACGTCCTGCGGGCGCTGGCCGACCTTTGGTGAGGACGTGCAGCTCTTCCTCGAACTTCTCGCTCTTCTGCTGTTGACGCGGGTCCTGGGCGAAGCGGCCGAGCGGCTCGGGCAGCCGGCGTCCGTCGGCGAGATCTTCGCCGGCATCGTTCTGGCCCTGGCAGTCCTTTGGCTGGGCCCCGTCGTCCCCTTCCTCGCGCACATGGCAACCAGCGAGGTGCTTGAGGCCGTCGCCAACCTCGGCATTTTCTTCCTCGTTCTCTCGGCGGGCATCGAGATGGAGCCACGGGAGATCGCCGAAAGCTCGAAGGTTTCCTTTGGCATCGCCCTGGGTGGCATGGTGGTGCCGTTGGCCGCGGGCTTCGCCCTGGCGTGGGTCTTCCTGCCGGTTTCGGACCTTCGCTCGGTTCAGTGCTTTCTCGCCGGCGTCGCGCTTTCGATCTCCGCGATCCCGGCGACGGTCAAGGTTTTCGGCGACCTCGGCATACTCCATAGCAAAGTCGGCGAGCTCGTGGTCTCCGCCGCCGTCTTCGACGACGTGCTGGGCCTCTTTTTGCTCGCCGTTCTGCTCGGCGTGATTGAGACCGGACAGAGTCCCGACATCCTGCCCTTCCTGTTCTTGCTCGGGAAGACGGCCCTCTTCTTCACCATCACCCTGCTGCTTGGCGCCCATGTCTATCCGCGCGTCAGCCGTGGCGTGAAGGCGATGCAGGCGGCTGCGACGGAGTTCAGCGCGCTGGCCGTCGTTGCGCTCGCCTACGGTTTGCTGGCGGAGCTTCTGGGCCTGCATTGGATCCTTGGCGCCTTCATGGCGGGGCTCTATTTCGAAAGCGGCCGTGTCGGGTTTCGGGCCTACAACGAAATCAAGCTCATCTGCAACACCTTGACCAAGGGCGCGCTCGGCCCCTTGTTCTTCACTTACATTGGGTTGCGCGTGGACCTGACAGCCCTGACGCAAGCGCCACTGTTCCTTTTGCTGGTGATCCTCGTCGCCTTCTTCGGAAAGGTCATCGGGGCCGGCCTGCCGGCGCGCATGGCGGGCCTGTCCAAACGCGAGGCCACCGCCGTGGGGGTCGGCATGAGCGCACGGGGTGCCGTGGAGCTGGTGGTCCTCAGCATCGCATACGAGGCCGGGATCTTCATCGCCGAGCCTGGCAAGAACTCCGCCGCCGCAAACCTCTTCTCGTCGCTCATCATCATGGGTGTCGTCACCACCATCGCCGCGCCCATCATCTTGCGGCGGCTCTTGAAGGACAACGCGCCCGAACCCTAGCAGGCGCAGACCACTCCTCAGCTTTGACCTTGTCGGGCCTTGTAATCGGCGATCGCCTTCCTCAGCTCGCTGTATTCCTCGCAGCCGAAGAAACAGGCCTTGTCCAGAACCTCCAACCGCTCCTCGGCCTTTTCCAGCTCCCCCAGTTGCAGGTACATCTCACCCAGGTATTCGTTGGCGCCCCGATGCTCGGGGTCCAGGCGCAGAGCGGTCTGGTAATGTGCCATGGCCGCGTCGAACTGGCCGAGCTGGCGATGGCTATAGCCCAGGTAATTGAACGCATCGGCGTTCTTGTCGTTGGCCGCGATCACTTTCTCCAGCAGGGGGATGGCGTCGCCATACTCGCCCGCCACGATGTGCTGTTCGGCCTTGGTGTAGTTCTCGTCCTTCGGCGCGGATCCGCTGCTACCGCCGGCCGCGAGCACCGGCCCGCCGGCCAGGACAAGGATCACACTCAAGATGATCGCGTTGCGCAGGGTGGTCATCATGATACTTGCTCCGCCTTCGAACCGTTCGCCGGACCATATTCGCCGTGGCGCCTGTTCGGTCTCGGCCAGAGACGACGATGGTAGCACGCGCCGGATTGCTACACGAGCCCGGCGCTACGGCTCCTTTCTACAGCCACTGATTGATAGTTGGTAAATTTCTGCTAGTTTGCGGGGTCAGGCAGACGTCGAGCCGGTCCGGTTGCGCCGTGAATGCCGAAATGGGCGTAAAGCCAAGAGGCAGCGAGGCGTCGCCGAATGGGCCGATTTGGAATATCCGCTGGTGCAACGGCTGAGAAGCAACAGCGCATCTTTCGACTATTTCTGATCAAGCCATCCCACTATGATGATGACGGCTACGTCATCCAGTGGATGCGATCACACGTTCCCTCCAATTCCCTGGCCGCCGTGAACGGCATTGCGCGCGACTGTATCGACAATCGTGTGCTGGGCGATGATGTGAAGATAGAGATCACAATCGCCGACGAAATCAACACACGCATCCGGCCACAGCGGATCGCGCGCGCCATCCAGGCCGGCAGCGCAGGCGGGATGGTGGCGCTTATCGGTGTGCAAACGAACCAGTTTCCGCGCGCTGTGGACATCGCCCGCCCGCTACGCGCCGCCGGCGTGCCGGTCTGTATCGGCGGTTTCCATGTCAGCGGCTGCCTTTCCATGTTGCCGCAGCTTCCACCCGAGATCCGAGAGGCCCTCGACCTAGGCATATCGATATTCGCCGGTGAGGCGGAGGGGCGGCTCGGTGAGCTCCTGATCGATGCCCATCGCGGCAAGCTGAAGCCGGTCTACAATTGGATATCCGACTTGCCTTCGCTCGAGGGGGCGCCGCTACCATTTCTCCCGCGCGATAGCATCAGTCGCACGGCAACGACGCGCACGTCATTCGATTGTGGCCGAGGCTGCCCTTTCCAGTGTAGCTTTTGCACCATCATCAACGTGCAAGGCCGTAAGTCACGTTACCGCAGCGCCGATGACGTCGAGCAGATCCTGCGCGCCAATCACGCCCAAGGCATCAGGAAGCTCTTCATCACCGACGACAACTTCGCCCGCAACAAGAACTGGGAAGCCATCTTCGACCGCATCATCCACTTGCGCGAGGCAGAGGGGCTGAAGTTCAAGTTCATCATTCAGGTCGACACCTTGTGCCACCGCATCGCGAACTTCGTCGAGAAGGCGGGCCGCGCCGGGGTCAACCGCGTTTTCATCGGCTTGGAGAACATCAACCCGGATAACCTTCTGGGAGCGAAGAAAAAACAGAACCGCATCACCGAATACCGGACGATGCTCCAGGCCTGGCGCAACGCCGGGATCATCACCTACGCAGGGTATATCATTGGATTCCCCGCTGACACCCCCGAGTCGGTCGAGCAGGACATCCGAACCGTCCAGCGGGAACTGCCCATCGACCTGTTGGAGTTCTTCTATCTGACACCTCTCCCCGGCTCGGAACTCCATAGAGGCTCCTACCTCCACGGGGACGAGATGAGTCCCGACATGAACAAGTACGACATGCTGCATGTCGTCACGGATCATCCGCGGATGTCAAAACAGCAGTGGGAGAGCGCCTACCGAGCAGCATGGGACATCTACTACTCGCCCGAACACG
>JBFELD010000263.1:0-4315 GCA_041552375.1 Kiloniellaceae bacterium
GTTGACCCATCCCCAGATAGTCGTTCGAGCACCAGACCGTGATCTCCCGCGCGCCCGCGCCCTCGTGGCACTGCGCGCTCGGAAAACGGCCCGCCGCACGCTCCAAGTCCGCAAAAACACGGTAGCGGCCCTCACGGCGCAGTTCTTTCAGGCGCTGACCGAAAAACAGCTCGTAATCCATGACGCGTCCCAACGTCTCGTCGACCGGTCTTGGCCCGGAACACTTTTCCGGTGCGGTCATTTGGTCGATAGTATGATTAGAATCCTTGTGGTCGGCAAAGATTCAAATGACAAAATCGTGCTCTGCCCTTTATCACTCCTGTCCTGGGGAGACCGAGGGCACACCACGTCTCGAACAGGGAGGCAGCCTCGATGACCACGGTGATGTTGCGCAATGCCCGGATCTTCGACGGCATCGACCCGGAGCCGCGCGATGGCTCCCACGTTCTGATCGAGGACGAGCGGGTCCGCGAGGTCGCCGACCGGCCGATCGAGCTGGCGGCCGACATCGTCTTGGATCTCAAGGGCAAGACCCTGATGCCGGGGCTGATCGACGCGCACTATCATTGTATTGCCGCCGAGCCAAACATCGCCAAGGTCGAGACCATGCCGAAGTCGCTTTTGGCGCAGCATGCCCGCGGATTGCTCGAGGACAGCTTGCGGCGCGGCTTTACGACGGTGCGTGACGCCGGTGGCGCCGACTACGGCTATGCGATGGCGGTCAAGACCGGTCTCATCGCCGGCCCCCGCATCTTCTATTCCGGCCGCGCGCTCACGCAGACCGGCGGGCACGCCGATTTTCGCGGTCTTCACCAGGATTCTGTCGAGTGCTGCTTTTGCGCGCAGCGCGCCGCGGCCTTCGGTGTCATCGCCGACGGCGTGCCGGAGGTGCAACGGGCCGCGCGCGAGGAGCTGCGCCGCGGTGCCACGCAAATCAAGATCATGGCCTCCGGCGGCGTGGCCTCGCCCAGCGATCCGGTGTGGAACCTGCAGTACTCCGAGGAGGAGATCCGCGCCATCGTCTGGGAGGCGCGGTCCTGGCGCACCTATGTGATGGCGCACGCCTATACCGCCGAGGCGATCGCGCGCTGCGTCAGCTTCGGCGTGCGCTCGATCGAGCATGGCAATCTGATCGACGCCGAGACGGCGCGCCTCTGCGCCGAGCGGGACGCCTGGGTGGTGCCGACGCTGGCAACCTATGACGCGCTGGCCGCCCACGGCGCCGAGTTGGGTTTCCCGGCGGGAAGCTTGGCCAAGCTCGATGACGTACGCGGCGCCGGGCGCCGCTCGCTGGAGATCTTGAAGCAGGCCGGGGTCAAGGTCGGTTTCGGCACCGACCTCCTTGGCGCCATGCACCGCTATCAATCGAACGAGTTCCTGATCCGGGCTGAGGTCCTGAGCCCGGCGGAGATCCTCGTCTCCGCGACCTCGGGCAACGCGACATTGTTGAACGCCGAGGGCGAGCTCGGCGTGGTTGCGCCGGGCGCGCTGGCCGACTTGATCGTCGTCGATGGCGATCCGTTGTCGGACCTGGGTCTCCTGCAGGATCAGGGCGCCCACATCCCGGTCATCATGCGCGGCGGTCACATCTTCAAGAGCGAGCTCGACTGATCCGCGGTCCGCTTGTTTTTGCCAGGCCGGGCGTACTAGGCTATGGCGCTATCAACCAAGCCCAATAATCTGCACAGGGAGTTGACGATGCGACTGAGTAAGGGAGCACTCGGTATTTGCATGGCGGCGGCGTTGGCCTTCGGCGGCGCGGCTGAGGCCAAGACCTTCAAGTGGGCCTTCCAGGGTGATGTTGCGACCCTGGATCCGCACGGCCTTTTCGAGACCATGACCCTCGGGTTCCAGTCCAATATCTACGAGAGCCTGGTGATTCGTAACAAGAATATGGAGCTCAGCCCCAATCTCGCGACCAAATGGGAGAACGTAGAGCCCAACGTATGGCGCTTCCACCTGCGCAAGGGCGTCACCTTCCACAACGGCAATCCCTTCACCGCCGACGATGTTGCTTTTTCGGTCGAGCGGATCCGTTCCGAGGGCTCGGACCTGAAGGTCATCGCGGGCATGATCGAGGCCGTGAAGGTGATCGACGACCACACGGTCGACATCGTCACACCGGGCCCCGATCCGATCCTGCCTTTGCAGCTCGAGATCTTCTACATCATGGACCGCGAGTGGGCGCAAGAGCACAAAACCGCGACGGCCACCAACGTCAAGGGCGGTGAGGAGGGCAATCACGCCAACCTCAATGCCAACGGCACCGGCCCCTTCATGGTCCAGGAGCGCCAGCCCGACGTGAAGACCGTGCTGGTGCCGAACCCCAATTGGTGGGGAACGATGGAGAGCAATATCAGCGAGGCGGTGTTCACGCCCGTTGGCCAGGACGCCACAAGGGTCGCAGCGCTCATTGCCGGCGACGTCGACATGGCCTATCCGGTGCCGGTGCAGGACTGGGAACGTTTGGAGAAGGCCGATGGCGTCAGCCCGCTCACCGGGCCCGAGGCGCGCACCATCTTCCTCGGCTTCGATCAGGTCCGCGACGAGCTGCTCTATTCCAGCGTCAAGGGCAAGAACCCCTTCAAGGACGCCCGCGTGCGCAAGGCCTTCTTCCTCGCCATCGATATCGAGGCGATCAAGAAGAAAGTGATGCGCGGCGCCGCACGCCCGGCGGCCTTGATGATCGCCCCGCAGATCAATGGCTGGACCAAAGCTCTCGACCAGCGCCCGGGCTTCGATCTCGATCAGGCCAAGGCGCTTTTGGCCGAGGCCGGCTACGAGGACGGCTTCGAGGTCACCATGGACTGCCCCAACGACCGCTACGTCAATGACGAGCGCATCTGCCAGGCGGTCGCCTCGATGCTGGCCAAGATCGGCGTCAAGGTCGAGGTCTTTGCCCAGACCAAGTCGAAGTACTTCGCCAAGGTGCTGGCCCAGAACAACTACGACACCAGCTTCTATCTGCTGGGTTGGACGCCTTCGAGCTTCGATTCCTACAACCCGCTCTCTTCGCTGATGTCCTGCCGGGAAGATGGCCTGGGCGCCTTCAATCTGGGTGGCTATTGCAACGAGCGGGTGACCGAGCTCACCGTGGACATTCAAGGTGAGATCGATCAGGCCAAGCGTCAGGCCTTGATCGACGAGGCTTTCTCGATCCATCTCGATGAGGTCGGGCATATCCCGCTGCACCAGCAGCCTTTGTCCTGGGGGGTGGGCGACCGGGTTTCGGTCAACCAGCGTCCGGACAACGTCTTTGATCTCCGCTACGCGGTGGTCAAGGAGTGAGTATCGGGAGCGGGCCGGCGCGGGTGAACGGTGCCGGCCCGCTCTCCCGTGATGCCTCGGATCGGCGGAACGGCCAGGGATACCCGTAACGGATGCTGGCGTTCATCCTGCGACGACTGATGCAATCGATCGCCGTCATGTTGACGGTCGGTCTGATCGCCTTTTCCCTTTTCAATTTCGTTGGCGATCCGATCAACAACATGGTCGGCCAGGACACCACGCTCGAGGACCGGGATAAGCTGCGGGAAACTCTTGGCCTCAACGACCCCTTCGTCGTCCAGTACGGCCGCTATCTTTGGAACGCGACCCAGGGCAACTTCGGCATTTCCTACCGCCATCGCCGGCCGGTCCAGCAGCTGATTGCCGAGCGCCTGCCGGCGACCCTGGAGCTGTCCTTCGTCGCCGCGCTTCTGGCGCTCGTGGTCGGCGTGCCGATGGGCGTCTACACGGGGCTGCGCCGCGAGGGCTTCTTGTCGAAGCTGTTCCTCACGGTCTCCCTCATCGGGGTGTCGCTGCCGACCTTCCTGATCGGCATTCTGCTGATCCTCTTCTTCGGGGTGCTGCTGCAGTGGCTGCCGACCTTCGGCCGGGGGGAGGTGGTGCACATCGGCTTCTGGTCGACGGGTTTCTTGACCGCTTCGGGCCTGAAGGCGCTGATCATGCCCTCGATCACTTTGGCGCTTTTTCAGATGACCTTGATCATGCGTCTGGTGCGCTCGGAGATGCTGGAGGTTCTGCGCACCGACTACATCAAGTTCGCCCGCGCCCGGGGCCTGACCAACCGGGCGGTCAACTTCGGCCATGCGCTGAAGAACACGCTAGTGCCGGTCATCACCATCACCGGCTTGCAGCTCGGCTCGATCATCGCCTTTGCCATCATCACCGAATCGGTTTTTCAGTGGCCGGGCATGGGCCTTTTGTTCATCCAGGCGATCAACGAGGTCGATATCCCGGTCATGGCCTCCTACCTGATGATGATCGCGCTCTTCTTCGTCGCCATAAACCTGATCGTCGACCTGCTCTACTA
>JBFELD010000264.1:0-4288 GCA_041552375.1 Kiloniellaceae bacterium
AAGTCGCTCAACCGCATGGACATGTTCGACCCGAACATGAAAGTGACCGGTGACATCCTGTTCAACGGCCGCGACATTCGGCAATGGCGAAACGTCTATGCCTTGCGTCAACGCATCGGCGTCGTGTTTCCACTGCCGGTCGGTCTGCCGCTGACCGTTTATGACAACGTCGCCTTGGCGCCTCGGTTGGCCGGCATCAACAACAAGGCGGATCTGGACGTGATCGTCGAACGCTGCCTGACGCGCGCGGCCCTCTGGGATGAGGTCAAGGATCGCCTGAATTCGCTGGGCAGCCTGCTCTCGGGCGGCCAGCAGCAACGCCTGACCATCGCCCGCGCCCTGTCGCAAGACCCCGAGCTGCTGATCCTCGATGAGTTCTCCATCGCGGTCGACCCGGTCACCACCATGCGCATCGAAGACGTGCTCAAGGAGCTACGTCACGAGATGACCATCATCCTGGTGACCAACCTGACACAGCAGGCGCGGCGCCTTGCCGACCGGACGGCCTTTTTCTTGATGGGTACTTGTGTCGAGATCGGCGATACCGAGGACCTCTTCACCGGCCAAGTTCAGGATAGCCGAACCACGGACTACATCACCGGGCGCTTCGGATGATAGGAGCAACGGATGGACCCGACGACGGAGCCTTGGCCATGAACACAGCAACCGACCCATCCACCGCCAACAGCGGTACCGCGATACACACGCGCGATCTGAACCTTTGGTATGGCGACTTCCAGGCGCTCTACGACGTCAACCTGACCATCAAGCAAGGCATGATCACGTCTCTGATCGGTCCATCCGGCTGTGGCAAGACCACCTTCCTGCGCAGCATCAATCGCATCAACGAGCGCATCGGCTATGTGCGAACCACTGGCTCGATCAACGTCATGGACCAGGATATCTATGCCGAAGACGTCGAGTTGGCGCAGGTCCGCAAGCAGATCGGCATGGTGTTCCAGCGCCCCAATCCCTTGCCGATCTCGATCCGCGATAACGTCCTCTTCGGCTTCGGACTTCACGCGGAGGACCGCACACGGATGCATCGCAGTGAAAAGGACGAGATCGTCGAGGGTGCTCTGCGCCAGGTTCTGCTATGGGATGCCGTGAAGGACCGCCTCGACCAAAAGGCCACCACGGGGCTATCCCTGGAAGAGCAGCAGAAGCTCTGCATCGCGCGCCTGCTGCCGGTGAAACCGACGGTCCTCCTCATGGACGAGCCCTGCTCGGCGCTCGACCCGAATGGCACCGAGGCGGTGGAAGAGCTGATCTGGGAATTGCGCGGCGAGTACACCATCGTCATCGTGACCCACAACATGGCCCAGGCGCGGCGGGCGAGCGAAGAGTGCATCTTCATGCTGTTGGGCAAAGTAATCGAGCACACCGCGACCGACGAGATGTTCGTCACCCCGCAGAAAAAAGAAACCGCCGACTACATAGAAGGCCGGTACGGTTGACATTATATACATAATATAGTGTGTCTTATTCCAAATATTTATTGCAAATTCAGCAAATTTTTGTTACAAATTGACTATAGATATTCTTAGGGGCCTATGTGGCCTGCTAATTAGTTGATTGTTTGGGCGGCATTAAGGACGATGTTTCAGCTTTCGGTGATCATATGGACCCTGCTCTGCGCTTGCTGGGCGTGGAAGGGTTTCGGCTGGCCGGTTTGGCAGAGCAACACGTCGACGACATGGCAAAATCTGGGGCCGATGGCCCGCTTCGACGACTCCTCCCTTCCATTGGTTGGCCTAATCCTCCTCTGGGTCGTCGGGATGGCGATCATGGTGTCTTTGAAAGGGCGGCGTCCGTAACCCTTTAAGTTGCTCCGGCCCCCTGTCTCACCCAATCGGCCCGAAGGTTTCGCTGTGGATGCGCGCGGGCGGAACCCCGCGGCTTTCGAGGTCTGTTTGCACATCGGCCATGAAGCGGGTCGGCCCACAGAGCAGATAGTGCGCGTCCGGGTCGTCGACGAGCCCCGCCAGAAGCGCGCCGTTGATCCGACCGACACTGTCGTAGTCGGCTCCCAGGACATCTTCGGACCGGGGTCTGCTGTAGGCCACATGGACATGAATGCCGGGCCGCAGCGCGGCGAGCCTCCGAATTTCACTGGCCAAGGGATGTTGGTCGCCATCGCGCGCGCCCTGGACGAACCAAACCGGTCTCTCGCCAGCCTCCGCCGATATGTGGTGGAGCATGCTCGCCATGGGCGTCACGCCAACACCGGCGCTCACTAGCACGACGGGGCAATTGCTGCGGGGGAGCAGGAAGTCGCCGGCCGGCTTGCGTGCCTCGATGATCGCCCCGACCTCGAGGCGGTCGTGAAGATAACGAGAGACGAGGCCTTGGTCCTCGCGCTTGACGCTGATGCGGTAGCCACTCTCTTGGGGATTGCCGGAGAGCGAATAGGTGCGGCGAACCGGCTCTTCGACGCCCGGCACCTCGATCTCGATCGGTAGATGCTGACCGGCCTTGAACGACGGCAATGGCCCGCCGTCGCGCGCCTCAAACACAAAGGAGGTGACATCCGCGCTCTCGCGGATCTTCTCGACCAAGCGCAAGGAGCGGACGGACTGGGCGCTCGCGTCCCAGCGAAGCGGCAAGGCCCTCGGCAACTCGACGATCGCGTCGATCTCGACAACCACCAAGCGACGGGCGCCGGCAAAGCGAGCCACCTCGTCCGAGTCCCAGTCGATCGTCGCCCGACCGGAGAGTTGGAGCAGGCTCCCGGTTTCGAAGTCGACGAACAGCAGACCCACGCGGGGATCGAGAACCAGGTTGCCGATGGTGTTGAAGTGGTTGTTGCCCGCGTAATCGGGAAAGACGAGCCGTGTCTCGCTGATCACCTGGACGAAGCCCGGCTCGCCGCCACGGTGGGATGCGTCCATGCCGAAGGCTGGATCCTCACCCTCCCCGCGATGGCCGCTGGCAATGAAGAAGGTATCGGCCGCGGTGATCCAATCCCGCTGGGTCGGCGTGAGGCGCATGCTCCTCGCCGGCCGGCCGGCCGGTTCGTCCTCGACCCGGCGCCACTCTCGCTCACGAATGTATTGCGGGCAATTGCCGAAGGTCTGCTCCACCGAGCAGATGAGAGCACCTGAACTGTTTCCTGAACTGTTTTCCGCTATACGTCCGTTGACCCGGTTGCGCCGTCGCGTGGCCAGCTCGATGCCAAGGATGCCGATGTCAGCGCCGCCAACCAAAGCACCCTCCAGCGCATCGCCTGGCGTGGTCGATGTATCGATGACCAGAGAGCGCGGATCGGGCGAGGTGACGAAGCCCTCTGGGCCGGTCAGGAGGGTCGTCCAAGGGCAACCCCCACCGTCGCGGGCTGCAACGACCAGGAAAGGCAAGGCGGTGTGAAACGCCCGGTGCTGCTCGGGCAAATAGCCGCGCACCACCTTGCGCGCCCAATCCTCGATGTCGCGCACGCCAAGGCGTTCCTGGACCTCCTGCTCACCGGCGTGAAAAGGGCTGCTGTTCATCGCTGCGTCTCCGTCGCTCCAATCGCCCCGATTAGCCGGCGCTCGCGATGAACTCGATCCGGATGCCACCGGGAATGGCGCAGATCATATGACGGGCCGGGCCGTCCCCCAGGGCCTCGGGAGCGAACTCGATCTCGACGCCTTTGGTGTCGTTCAACGTTCCATGCAAGGCATCGAGGGCATCGTGGTTTTCGACCGCTAGAGCCAAGTGGTGCAGGCCGATCCCGTTCTTGCGGTCGAAGGGCACGGCCCTCGCCGGATCGGCGGCCTGCCACAAGGTGATCATGGTGGTCCCGTCGCTCAGAAACACGGCGGGATAGTCGGGCACCTCGCCCACTTGGGCAAAGCCGAGGGTGTCGCGAAAGAAACCGCGCGTGTCGGCCAGATCGGGAACGGTCAAACCGATATGATGGGCGCCTCGTGTGATCGCGTTGCCTGACATGGTTGCTCTCCTCATTCAGACGGGCGTCGGCAGGTCCGCCTCGGCCCGGGTCGGTTCTATATCGAAGAATATAGGCTTTTAAAAAAGTAGGAATAATAGGCATATTACAGAAGATATTATTTCAGAAACTGGAATTATCATGGATCGACTCCGCACCATGGCCATTTTCGTCGGCGTCGCCGAGGCGGCCGGCTTCGCGCCGGCAGCGCGGCACTTGAACATCTCGCCGCCATCGGTGACGCGGGCCATCACCGAGTTGGAGGCTCGGCTCGGCTGCCGGCTGTTACATCGGACGACGCGCTCGGTCCGCCTGACAGCGGCGGGTGAGCGTTACCTCGCGGATTGCCGTCGCATCCTC
>JBFELD010000265.1:0-4279 GCA_041552375.1 Kiloniellaceae bacterium
CCATAGTGAGCATCGCTCCAGGCCACCGCCCGTCCACCCAACCCGAGCGCGGCCAGGTCGATCTCTCCTCTTTCGGCCTCTTGTTGCCAGTCCACATCGACCTCACCGAAGACACGCAGCCGGGCGACGCCGCCGTCCGGGTAGATGTTGAGGCGCAGGTGGGTATAGACCCCGTCGTCGGCGACCTCGATCACATGATGGGCATTACCCTCAAGCTCGCCCCGGGGCACCAGTTCTTGCCACTGAGCGTCCCCGCCGGGCAGGGTCTCGGCACTGAGGCAGCCCTCCAGCGAGGCGGCTGTCGGATAGTTTCCGGTGAAATGGCTGGTGTCGATATCGACCGCGCGCAGCCGCCCCCGGCGGCCGAGCCGGAGGACCGCCAGGTCGTGACCGGGCCCACGCTTGCGGCGGCTCTCCCAACCATCCATCCACTTGCCGTTGTCGTCGTACTTGTCGGGAATGAAGACCGGTGGGCGCGGGTCGATCATGCGCTCCTTCGGGGCGAAAAAATCATCGCTGGCATAGACCACCTGAGCGCCCAGGCGGGGCTGTGCCAGATTGAGCCAGCGACGCGCGAGGGCCTCGGCCTCCGGCGACGGCTTGGCCCGGATCACGGTCTCGCTCATCGGCCGCTCTCTCCCGACCCGTTCTTGCCCGCGGCGGGCCTGTGATGCGCATGCCAGTGGCGCGCTATATCGATCCGACGGCAGAACCAGACACGATCGTATCCTTGGGCATAATCGAGAAACCGGGCCAGCGCGGCGGCACGGCCAGGGCGGCCCGCAAGACGGCAATGCAGCCCGACCGAGAGCATCTTGGGCGCGCTTTCCCCCTCGGCATAGAGCAGATCGAAGCTATCGCGCAGATAGGCGAAGAACTGGTCGCCCGAATTGAAGCCCTGCGGTGTGGCAAATCGCATGTCGTTGGCGTCAAGCGTATAGGGAATGACAAGATGCGGGCCGTTCGGGCCGCTCACCCAATATGGTAACTCATCGGCGTAAGAATCCGCATCGTAGAGGAAACCACCCTCCTCCATCACCAGCCGCCGGGTGTTGATGCTGGTGCGCCCCGTGTACCAGCCCAGCGGCCGCGCGCCCGTGACCTCCTCGTGGAGGCGGATCGCCTCTTGCAGATGGCGACGCTCCTCGGCCTCGGAAAACCCCGCGTAATCGATCCAACGCAGGCCGTGGCTGGCGATCTCCCAGTCGGCTTCGACCATCGCGGCCACAGCCTCGGGATTGCGCGCCAGGGCCATGGTGACACCGTAGACCGTGACCGGTAGATGCCGCGACGTGAAGAGCCGCCAGAGCCGCCAGAAACCCGCCCGGCTGCCGTATTCGTAGAGCGACTCCATGTTCGGATGCCGCTCCCCCGGCCAGGGCTCGGCGCCGACGATTTCGGACAGGAATGCCTCGGAGCTCTCGTCGCCATGGAGGATGGAGCGCTCGCCCCCTTCCTCGTAGTTGATGACGAACTGCAGGGCCAAACGCGCCCCGCCCGGCCATTCCGGGTCGGGCGCATCGCGGCCGTAGCCGACCATATCGCGCGGGTACTCGCTTGCCATCGCTCGTCTCCTGACGGCTCCCGGGATCCGGGAGGTCCGTCAGGCACGATTAGAGACGAGGCCCGCGCCGATGCCAAGCCGACCGGCGAGGAAAATTCCTAGTTCTGTTTGAGAAACTCGATGACATCGGCCCGGTCCTCTTCCTTCTTGAGGCCGGCGAACGACATCTTCGTGCCCTTCAGGAAAGACTTGGGCTTTTCCAGGTAGCCGTCGAGGGTCGCCTCATCCCAGACCAAGCCAGACTCGGCCATGGCCTTGGAATATTTGTAGCCTTCGGCCTCTCCGGCCGGCTTGCCGACGATACCGGCAAGCGATGGTCCGACCTTGTGCTTGCCCGCTTCCAACGCGTGGCAGGCCTTGCATTTTTTATAGATTTTCTCGCCATTGGCCGCGTCGCCCGCCAACGCCGGGCCGGCGAGAAGCGCTCCGGCCATCATTACCACACCCGCCAAAGCAAATTTTTTCATCGCTCTCTCCCATCTCGTCGGGGGCCGTCCGGCCCCCGCCCTCGCATCACCGATGCCCGGCACGCGAGATTGCTCATATCTACGGGAGATCATAGTTATCGGATCGGCCGATGCAATCGGCCTTCGCACGCTCTAAGCCGCCGCCGAGCGCTCGCCCTTTCGCGCGATCAGGCGGTGGACGGTCTCGACCGCCTCCGGCGCGTCGTCGCCATAGCCGTCGGCGCCGATCTTCTCGGCGAAGTCGCGGGTCACCGGCGCGCCACCAACGATGACCGGGCAGGGTGCCGCACGTTCCTTGAAGAGCCGCACTGTCTTTTGCATCGCGGGCATGGAGGTGGTCAGCAGGGCGGACAGACCAACGACGTCGGGGCCGAGCGCCTCGGCCTGCGCCAGCACATCATCGGCGGCGACATTGACCCCGAGATCGATCACCCTGTAGCCCGCGCCTTCCAACATCATGCCGACCAGGTTCTTGCCGATGTCGTGCACATCGCCCTGCACCGTGGCCAGCAGAACTAGCCCTCTGGGCGGTGCCCCGGTGCGGGTCAGCAGGGGCCTCAGGACCTCCAGCCCCGCCTTCATTGCCCGCGCGCTCATCAACATCTCCGGTACGAAAATCCGGCCGTCGGAGAATTGGCCTCCGACCTCGTCCATGGCGGCGATGAGGGCGTCGTCCAGGATGCGGGTGACCGCCAGCCCCTCCTCCAACGCCTCGCGCACCAGTCCGGCCGTGCGGTCGTCCTCCTGATCGATCACCGAGAAATAGATGTCGTCGAGACGCTCTTCTTCCGGTGACAGCTCCTCACCCGTCTCGGGGGCAGCCGCCGTGCGCGGCGACACGATGGCCGGCGCTTCGGCGGCGTCGGCAATGCCTGAGCGTCGCTCTCCCGCCCAAGGGCGGTCGCCGGCGCGAAATTGGCGGACGGCATCGATCGCAATCTGGACGTTCTCCGTTGGCGTAACGGCGGATAGCGAGCAGAAATAGACCGTACCTCGGCCAGCGGCGACCTCGATCGCTTCCATGTACTCGTGGACGCGCTGACGAATTTGCTCTTCGGGACCGTTCTGAAAGAGGTTGTTGTCGATGCCGAGCACGACCGGCTTGTCCTGGGCGCGCGCGAAGGCCATGGGCTCCGTCAGCCCGACCTTCCAGAGATCGGGGTCCTGGATCTTGACGTAGCCGGGCGTGACTTTCAGCTTCGCCTCCCAGAAGCCCTGGCGATCATCGGTGAAGGAGTCGCCCCACCAATTGTCGACCTGGGTCGGGATCGAGACCTTCTCCTGTAGTTTCAGGATCGGCCCCAAGGCGAACTCCTCTTGCATCTCTTGGGTGATGAAGGGCAGCGATGCGGTCGCGTCGGAGCCATCGAAGGACGGCAGGTCCGGGAACTGCCCCACCATATGGTCGCAGTAGGGAACCAGCACCTCATCGACGATGAAGTCCATGACCTTATAGACGAAAGCGGGGTCGCGGCGGATCTGAACGATGAGCTGCTCGAAGGTCATGAGGTGAGCCGCCATGGTGAAGGGCGCGCAGAACCCCAGCGGCGGACGGTGGCCGGTCAGCTCCTTGCCGAGGTGCAGCACCTCCGCCACCATCGGCATGCGGCCATCGCGCGCCGGGTCGGGCGCCTTCAGCGCGGCAAGGTCCGTCTCGCTGGCGATGAAGGGCTTGGTGTTGTCGAGGGCCGGTGCCATGTCCTCGAAGAGAACCAGCGGCACGCCAAGGGCCTCCGCCTCGACGTTGTAGACATCCCAAATGAAGCTTGGCGTATCGAAGCCATAATCGCGTGCCGCGGTGCAAATGCCTTCGACAAAGGCTCTGGCGTCGCTGTAGAAGACATGACCGGGCACGCCGGAAGCCTTCATGGCGAACTCATGCATCTGCGCGATGATCGGCACCTCCGGCGCCCCGCCCCCCGTCATCGCCGCGTCCAGGCGGGCGAAGCCAGCCTCGAAATCGAACCGCGCCATGTCAGCGTCTCCTGTCCAATGCCCTGACGATCCATCTTGCTTATCAATAAGTTTTTTTTATTGCAAACCAGTAATACTTTGCGTTTTCATTAGTTTTTCTCGGTTATAAATACGGTCACAGCATGGCCCAGCGTATTCCCTCTTTGAACTGGCTGCGCGCTTTCGAGGTGGCGGCACGACATCTCTCCTTCACCCAAGCGGCGAAGGAGTTCGGCGTTACCCAGGGCGCGATCAGCCAGCAGGTCAAGCAGCTCGAGGACTGGCTGGGCCAGCC
>JBFELD010000266.1:0-4276 GCA_041552375.1 Kiloniellaceae bacterium
CCTTTAGACAAATTTTACGATAATGGGGGTGGTATAAGCATATGAAAAATAAGAAAAAATTATGAACCGCATCACCGAGATAAAGGCATGTTAGAGAAATGTTAACCAAAATATCTCAGGGTTTGGCCAGGTAGGATCGACGTGCCGTCATCTGATGACGGCGCATCCGGGACCAGCCCGATCCAATCGCCTTCATCGGAAGGGAGGGGCCGAAAGTGATACCGATCGTCCTGACCATCGTCGTCGCCGTCGGGTTGTGCGCAGGCTGTTATCTGGCCTACCGAGAGCGCAACCGCCGACATGCCATCGCCAGGCGACTGTTCTTCCTGTCTTGAGATTTGCATGGGGTAAGGGTTTGGCAACCATCTTGCCCCTAATCTCGAATTTGACCTAAATGTCCTTGGAGAGCTCTCGTGGTCAGTTCGAGCGCCAACGAGCAGCGCGTTCACAAGAGTCATCGCCACTTCTATCTGGAACGCAAGCTCATCTACTCGACCGAAGAGCTCAAGCTCGCGATGAAGCTTCTACTCGGACAACGTGCCCACTCGCCGCGGGTTCGGCGAACTTTTTTCAGTGGCGTCGAAAGCGTACCTGACGACAAGTTCGTTGCGGTCAACAAGGACACCATAGACTGGGCCTATCACGTGCTTGACCGGATGGTGTTTCAGCCGTCCTGGCAGATCCGGTTTCGCTAGCCAGGTCGGCGCCGGCCCCAGCGGGTCTCAGGTTTTCATTCCACTGTTGGCGCGGCGCTCGGCGACGCGGGAGAGGGCGGCGCGTTTCTCATCACCGCTGAGGATCGGCCAATCGCGGATCTCGTCGATGTCGCGGTAGCAGCCCAGACAGTGGCCGGTCGCGTTATCGATCTGGCACACCGAGATACAGGGCGACGGCACGCTGTCGTCGGGCACGAAGCGACGGGCCCGGTCGCGACGTCGGCGGCGGCGCGTCGCCCGCTCACGTCTCGCCTCGTCGTCTTCCACCACCATTCTCCCGCCTTGTCTCCCGTTGCCGCCCGGCGCTCGGGTACGCCGTTGCATATGGACCAAGGCGACAGCCCTTGCAAGTATTGCGCGGTTGCGGCAACCACGTCCTTGGGACGAAGGCTGTCCGAAAGCCGGTAAGCCTCGACCGGTGGGTAGATAGGTCATGACGCGTAGGATCCGACTGGCGAGCGGCATCGTTTTGATGCTTTTCGTCGTGACACACTTCATCAATCACGCTCTGGGGCTGGTCTCTTTGGAGGCCCTGGAGGCAGGGCGTCGTTGGTTTGTGATGCTTTGGCGCAACCCCGTGGGGACGGCGTTGCTCTATGGCGCATTGGCCGCGCATCTGCTGCTTGCGCTTTGGGCCCTGTTCGAGCGGCGCAGCTTTCGCCTTCGCCTCATCGATTGGGTGCAACTGGCTCTCGGCTTGGCCATTCCCGCTTTCCTGACCCTTCATATTCTCGGGACTCGCGCGGCCAGTTCTTTTTTCGGCACCGAAGACGGCTACCTATACACCCTCACTGTTCTGTTCGTGCTCGCGCCCGAGCTTGGCATCCAGCAGCTCTTTCTCATGTTGTTGGTGTGGGTGCATGGCACGATCGGCCTGCACCAATGGTGGCGCCTAAAACCGGCTTATCGTCGTGTGCGGGATCTTGCCCTGGTGAGCGCGGTGTTGCTGCCGGCAGCGGCCTATGCCGGGGTCGGAGTGGCGGTGCGCGACCTTCTGGCGCTGGCCGTTCAGCCGGGATGGGTGGAGGAGACCCTGACGCGCTTGAGCGCGCCTGGCCCGGATGCCGTGAGGATAATCTATGCGGTGGAGCGTTGGACGCTGATCGGGCTCGGCATCGCTCTTTTGGCCGCGTTGTCGGCGCGCCCGTTGCGCGACGCGCTTCGCCTCAGAGCCGGCAAGGCGCGGATCACCTATCCGGGGGGTCGCCGGGTGATGGTGAGCGCGGGCCATTCGATCCTCGAAGCCAGCCGACTGGCCGGCATCGCGCACGCATCGGTTTGCGGCGGGCGCGGGCGCTGTTCGACCTGTCGGGTGCGCGTCGTCGCCGGCCTGGACGACCTGCCCGAGCCCAGCGATGAGGAAGCGCAGGTCTTGCGGCGGATTCGGGCCGCCGCCGACGTGCGGCTGGCCTGCCAGACCCGGCCGGTCGTCGACTGCGCAGTGGTGCCGCTTCTGGCGCCAAGCGCCTCGGCCGACGCGGCGGGGCCGGAGCCGGGCTACCGTCAAGGTCAGGAGCGGGACATCACCGTTCTCTTCGCCGACCTGCGGGATTTCACGTCGCTCGCCGAGGAGCGCCTGCCGTACGACCTCGTCTT
This sequence comes from Kiloniellaceae bacterium, assembly GCA_041552375.1. GTDB lineage: Bacteria > Pseudomonadota > Alphaproteobacteria > Kiloniellales > Kiloniellaceae > JAJFGK01. The sequence goes on from JBFELD010000266.1 coordinate 2,313, forward strand.
CGTGCTGAACCGTTATTTCGCGGCGATGGGCAAGGCGGTAGAGGGCGCAGGCGGCTACGTCGACAAGTTCATCGGTGACGGCGTGATGGCGCTCTTCGGCCTCGATGGCACGCCCGAGCAGGGCGCGCGGGACGCTCTCAGCGCAGCGGCGCGAATGGCCGTCGAGTTGGATCAGCTCAACCACGCTCTGGAGCGTGAGCTGGGCCGTCCCTTGCGCATCGGTATCGGCCTGCACCGCGGGCCGGTGATCGTGGGTGAGATGGGCTATGGCGAGGCCCGCAGCCTCACCGCCGTGGGCGACACGGTCAATGCCGCCAGCCGGCTGGAGGGGATGACCAAGGACTTCGGCGTTCAGCTCGTGGTCTCACAGACCGTCATCGCGGGCAGTGCCGGCTCACACGAGTTCGCCACCCGCGATGTGGTGGTGCGGGGCCGCGAGAAGCCGCTGACGGTTCACCTGGTGCCCGACGCCTCTTGCTTCAGCGCCTCGGGATCGGCGGCCTCGACGACCCGGCGCACCACGTCGTAGGCAAACCCCCGCCGGGCCAACGCGGCCATATCGCGTTGCCGGGCGGCGGCCCTGTCGTCCGGGTCCCGGTAGGGCCCGATGCGTCGTTTGCGGCAATAGACCAGCGCTGCCGCAAGCTCGGGATCGCGCGGTCCCTCTTCGCTCCGGCGTGCCATCGCCTGCGCGATTTCCTCGCGGCCGAGCCCCTTGGCGGTCAAGTGGGCGACGATGGCGCGTCCCGATGAACCGCGCGCTTGCAGGTTGCGCGCTTTGGCTTCGGCGAAGGCGGCATCGTTCAACAGGCCGAGACGCAGCAGCTTTTCGATCACGGTCTCGACGGCTGCGATCCCCTCGGCGCGGTCGCTCCCCTCGCGGCGCACGGCACGCTCGACCCGGCGCAGCAACACGCGGCGAAGTCCGGCGGCGGAGGTCGTGTAGCGCGACAGATAGTCGAGGGCCGCGCGCTCCAGCACGGTCGCGTCGATCTCGGACTTTCGCTTGGTGCGCGGTTGGCGGTCCACGGGGTCTGGCCTCTCCCGGCATGGCGGTTCGGACATGTGGCGACTTGCCTTTTCCTGCCGTCAATCCTATCTGGGGCTGATGACTTGGCAACCGATGTCGATGGACGCGCCGACGATCCGCCCGATCGGACGGGTCAACTGGCGTGGGCTCTGGACCCTCTATGAGAAAGAGGTTCGGCGCTTCCTCAACGTCTTCACGCAAACGCTGGTGGCGCCGGTGGTGACCTCGCTCTTGTTCCTTGCCATCTTCCACCTTGCGATCGGCGGGCGCGGTCGGGAGATCGCGGGGTTTGGCTTCACCAGCTTCCTGGTGCCTGGCCTGATCATGATGTCGATCGTTCAGAACGCCTTCGCCAATACCTCCTCCAGTCTCGTTATCGCCAAGACCCAAGGCAATATCGTCGACCTCCTGATGCCGCCGTTGTCGCCGGGTGAGTTGACGCTCGGCCTGGTCGGCGGCGGGGTGACGCGCGGCCTCATGGTCGGCACCCTGGTCGCCGGGGCGATGTGGTTCTTCGTGCCCTATAGTGTTCACCAGCCCGCGCTCGTCGCCTATCACGCCGTCATGGCCGCCGTGATGCTGTCGCTGTTGGGTACGATCGGCGGCATCTGGGCGGAGAAGTTCGATCAGATCGCGGCCGTCACCAATTTTATCGTCATGCCCTTCTCGTTCCTCTCCGGGACTTTCTATTCCATCGAGCGTTTGCCGCCCTTGTGGCAGACCGCGGCCCATTTCAATCCCTTCTTCTATATGATAGACGGCTTTCGTTTCGGTCTGATTGGGCATGCGGACGCGGCACCGGCGCTGGGGGTCGTGGTCCTGGCGGCGGTCAACGCTCTGCTGGCGCTTTTGGTCTATGTCATGTTCCGCACCGGCTATCGCCTGAAATCCTAGCAAGGGAGATCTGGACCCATGTCCGGCCCGGCGCCGCGAC
>JBFELD010000267.1:0-4270 GCA_041552375.1 Kiloniellaceae bacterium
GAGCCGCAATGATTTCGATGCGCTGGGCGAAGGCATCCAGAGCGCCGGCCATGGTCGTCTCCGCCTCTTCCAAGGCGGCGATGTCGACGCCGCTATCGGCGCCTTCCTCGCGCTCGTCGCGCTGCCGGCGGGCCTCGAAAAGCTCGTCGGAGATCAACAAAGCGGCCATGACCAGGAGCCGGGCCTCACCCACATTGCCGACGGCGGTCGAGAGATCGCCCATCTTTTCGTCCAGGTAGGCGCCGAGGCGTTTGAGGTGTGCCTCCTGACCGTCGTCGCAGGCGATGAGATAGCTGCGGCCGTTGATGGATAGCGAGACTTGAGCCACGGTTCTAAGCTTCCAACATTTGTTTGACCTGAGCGATGGCCCGATCCAGGCGATCGGACGCGGTGTCGATCGCCGAGTGCAGTCGAGCATTGTCCGTTTTGAGGGCCTGCAGATCGGCGGCAACGGCATCGCCCGACTCGCAGCGCCCCTCGACCGCTGTCTCCAATCGGCGCAACGCGTTTTGAAGCCGTTCGGTGGCCCGTTCGATGTCCGCCATTTCCTATCCTCGACCCCGTTCCCTTTGAGCGAAGGTCGACCCTACCCTAGTTCCTTGATCTTGCGGAGAATAGAGAGCCCCCCCGGCCCGGTCAACAAAACCCCGTGCTATCCGCGCGCTCGCAGGGCGCGACCATGCAACGGCGGTCGGGGGGACTCATATCCCGGTTGACCTGTCGGGCAGAGGGCGGCATGGTGCGCGCGATTTTCGAGACACGCCGGCAAGTCCCCCCGCTTGTGCTACGTTAGCTTGATGGATCCGAGATGGACATGACCGATAGATCGCTTGCCGACCGAGCGGGGCCGGCCGATGTCGGCCATCGCGATATGGCCAACGCAATCCGGGCCTTGGCTATGGACGCGGTGCAGCGGGCCAAGAGCGGCCACCCGGGCATGCCGATGGGCATGGCCGACGTGGCCACAGTGCTTTTCAGCCAGTTCCTGACGTTCGACCCGCGGCGCCCGAATTGGCCCGACCGCGACCGATTCGTGCTCTCCGCCGGTCATGGCTCGATGTTGCTTTATGCCCTGCTCTACCTCACCGGCTACGAGGACATGACCCTCGAGGAGCTTCGCAATTTCCGGCAGCTCGGCAGCCGCACGGCCGGACATCCCGAGTACGGCCACGCCCCCGGCATCGAAACCACGACCGGACCGCTGGGCCAAGGCCTGGCCAATGGCGTGGGCATGGCGATCGCCGAGCGCGCGCTCAATGCCCGCTACGGCGACGATCTGGTCGACCATCATGTCTACGTGCTCGCCGGCGACGGCTGCCTGATGGAAGGCATCAGTCACGAAGCGATATCGCTCGCCGGCCACCTGCGCTTGAGCAAGCTCATCGTGCTGTTCGACGACAATGCGATTTCGATCGACGGGCCGACGGACCTGACCGTCTCTGACGATCAGGTGGCGCGCTTCGCGGCCTGCGGTTGGCAGACGCTGCGCGCCGACGGCCACGATCCGACATCGATTGCTACCGCTATCGAGACGGCGCGCGGATCCGATCGCCCGTCCTTGATCGCCTGCCGCACCGTGATCGGCTTCGGCGCCCCCAGCAAGCAGGGCACGGCCGCAACTCACGGCGCTCCTTTGGGCGAGGACGAGGTGGCGGGAACGCGTGAGGCGCTGAACTGGCCCCATGCCCCCTTTGAGGTCCCGACCCCGATCCTCGAGCGCTGGCGCGAGGTGGGCCAGCGCGGCGCGAGCGCCGCAGCGGCTTGGGACGCGCGTCTGTCCGCCCGCGACGGCGAGACCCGCCGGCGGTTCGAGCGCGAGCAAAGCGGCGAGCTTCCGGCCGCGGCCTTCGCCGGGCTCGCGGCGCTAAAAGACGCCATCATCGAAGAGAGGCCCAGCCTGGCAACCCGGGTTTCCTCGCAGAGGGTGCTGGACGTTCTCGCCGAGAGCATTCCCGAGCTGATCGGCGGCTCGGCCGATTTGACCGGTTCGAACAATACCAAGGCCAAATGCCAAACACCGATCACCCAAGACGACTTCTCCGGCGGCTACATCCACTATGGGGTGCGCGAGCACGCCATGGCGGCGGCGATGAACGGCATGGCCTTGCACGGCGGCCTCATCCCCTATGGCGGCACCTTCATGGTCTTCACCGATTACTGCCGACCGGCGATCCGGCTCTCGGCCTTGATGGGTCAACGCGTGGTCTACGTCATGACCCACGACTCGATCGGCCTGGGCGAGGATGGACCGACCCATCAGCCGGTCGAGCAGCTGGCCGCGCTGCGGGCGATCCCCAATCTTCTGGTGTTTCGCCCCGCCGACACCGTCGAGGTGGCGGAGTGTTGGGAGCTGGCGCTGCGCTCGCAAGACACGCCCTCGGTCCTGGCGCTGACGCGCCAGGCGGTGCCGACGCTTCGCCGGGAGGCCTCGGATAATCTCTCGGCCCGCGGCGGCTATATTCTCTCGCCCGCGCACGACAAACCGCAAGCGACCCTGATCGCCACCGGATCGGAGGTCGAGATCGCCATCGCCGCGCAGGAGATCCTGCGCCAGGACGGCATTGCCGCGGCGGTGGTTTCCCTGCCCTGCTGGGAGCTTTTCGCGCGCCAGGACCAGCATTACCGCGATGAGATCCTGGGAGAGAACACCCTGCGCGTCGCCGTGGAAGCGGCCATACCGCTGGGTTGGGAGCGATGGACCGGCGAGCGGGGAGCCTTCGTCGGCATGCGGGGCTTCGGTGCCTCAGCACCTTGTAAGGATTTATATCGTAACTTTGCCATCACGCCCGAGGCCGTGGTCGAGGCGGTCCGGGCCGGATTATAGAATCGCTTGTTAAAGAGGATTGAGGAGAAGAGTTAGGCAATGACCCAAGCAAGCCTTCACGAGACGGCCGTGGCCCTGGTGGCGCCCGGCAAAGGCATTCTCGCCGCCGACGAGAGCAGCCCCACGATCAAGAAACGCTTTGACTCCATAAACGTCGAGTCGACCGAGGAGAACCGCCGCGACTATCGCCACATTCTGTTTTCGGCACCAAGCGTGGGCGACCACATCAGCGGCGTCATCCTGTTCGACGAGACCATCCGGCAGAGCGCGGCCGACGGCACGTCGCTCGTAAAGGTCCTGAACGACGCCGGGATCATTCCCGGCATCAAAGTCGACAAGGGCGCCAAGGACCTGGCCCTTTGCCCCGGCGAGAAAGTCACGGAAGGTTTGGATGGGCTGCGCGACCGCTTGGCCGAGTACGCCTCGCTGGGCGCGCGCTTCGCCAAATGGCGCGCCGTCTACACGATCGGCGAGGAGACGCCGAGTGTCGCGGCGGTCACGACTAACGCTCATGCGCTCGCGCGCTACGCGGCGCTGGTCCAGGAGGCAGGGCTGGTGCCGATCGTCGAGCCCGAGGTGCTGATGGACGGCGACCACACGATCGAGGACTGCCAGATGGTCACCGAGGAGGTGCTGCTCAGCGTCTATGCCGAGTTGACGACGCAAGGGGTCGAGCTCGAGGGGACGCTGCTTAAGCCCAACATGGTGCTTTCCGGCAAGGATTGCCCCGAGCAGGCCAGTGTCGAGGAGGTGGCCGAACGAACGGTCAGGACCTTGAAGCGCACGGTGCCGGCCGCGGTGCCGGGCATCGTGTTCCTCTCCGGTGGACAGTCCGACGAGGATGCCACGTTGCATCTCAATGCCATGAACAAGATGGCCGAGGACCTGCCCTGGCGGCTCAGTTTTTCCTATGGCCGCGCGCTGCAGGCCGCGCCACTGAAGGCGTGGTCGGGCAAGACCGAAAACCTCGCCGCCGCACAAGCGGTCTTGCTGGAGCGGGCCAAGGCCAACGGCCTGGCGTCGCTCGGCCGCTACGCCGCCTGAACGGCGCCCGGTAACAAAGGGGGGCGCGGCCGGGCTGACCGCCGAGTTCCCGCGATATTGGCAAAGGAGCTTTCGATCATGGCTGTTCGTGTGGGTATCAATGGGTTCGGGCGTATCGGCAGGCTGGTGTTCCGGGCGGCTATGGAGTCGCGGCGCCGGGACGTCGAGTTCGTCGCCCTCAACGACCTCGGCACGCCGGAGGCCAACGCGCACCTCTTGACTTACGACTCGGTGCACGGCCGCTATCCGGGCAAGGTGCAAGCCCTCAAGGACTCGATCAAGGTCGACGGCAAGAAGGTGAAAGTGCTCAGCGAACGTGATCCGGCCAAGCTTCCTTGGGGCGATCTGGGCGTCGACATCGTGCTCGAATGCACCGGCTTCTTCGCCAGCAAGGACAAGGCC
>JBFELD010000268.1:0-4224 GCA_041552375.1 Kiloniellaceae bacterium
AGGAGCCGGCCATTTCGGCACTCAGAATGTCGATGTTGTTGGAGTGCAGGTAATCGCCCCACGGCCAACGGCTCTCGCGTGCCGTGTGGTCGAGCATACGGGCGAAAGGTGAGTTGGCGAAGGCCTCGACCAAGGCGACGCGTTTTTCCCTTTGGCCGTCAGGCGAGAGAACCACCACACCTTCGTCGATCAGCGGTGGCACCAGCGCCGGCAGGGCATCGACCGCGTCCTGGGTGATACGTTGATCGAGCACGTAGATCCATCCCTCGGCGTCGATATCGAAATCATGGTGCACCGATCCATGATAAGACCATCGCGGCCGCGAGCTTGGATCCAGGCGAACCAACGCCAGTCCTTCCGGCGATGCTCCCATTAGGTCGATGATGACCAGGAGGTCCCCATTCTCCAGCAGGCGGGCGGGCTTCCAGTAAAGCTGGATCTCCGAGGGTGCCTTGCTGCGAAGGCGTTCGTCCGATGGCAAACTGCCGTAAGGGAAGCTCCAGGCATGGAGAACCTCCCCGGCCATATCGATCAAATAGGCGCTCTGGCCGACGGTGATCAGGGTGTAGCCGTCGTACGCGCCCGGCTCGTGGCGCAAGACACCTGTCGGCCCCTCGCCCTGGCCCGACGGCATCCAAACATCGCTGTCCGTATCGTCCCGCTCACTGACCAGCCCCACCAAGGCTTGCAAGCCCACGAAGGCATTGCGCAGATGAGGATCGAAGGGCCAGATCTCACCCCAGGTGACGATGGCCCCCAGCAGGAAGAGCAGGAAACAGGTCGAGATCCAAGTGATAAGGGCCCTGAGGATCTTCATGTGACGCGGTCCATGGTCGCTCGGCTCGCACGCGGCTAAGGCGGACGCGGGGTTATGGCACGCCTTGCTTATGATTGCCTTAAATCAGCCCCGCTCCCGCTCCCCGAGGCTTTCAGCCGGCCATGAGACGTCGCACCTCGTCTTGCGCTTGACCGCTGGTCTGGTTTTCGAGTGCAAGGCGCGCCCAGACCTCGAGATTGAAGAGAAGCCAGATTCGGTGACTGTGATCCACCTGGGCGCTGATGTGCTGGTCCAGCATCCGGTGCAGGAAGGCGCCGTCGAAGATCCCGTTGCGCACGAAGAACGACTCCTCGAAGAGGCGCCGCAAGGGCGCTTGCAGCTCGCCCTTTATCCAGAACCCAATCGGAAAGCCGAAACCCTGCTTGGGCCGGTTTGCGATATCACCGGGCAGGTAGCGCGCGGCAACCCGCCGCAAGATATGCTTCAAGCGCCACAGCCGCACCTTGTAGCGGGTGGGCAAAGCGGCGGCGAACTCGACCACCTCGTGATCCAAAAAGGGCGAGCGCACCTCCACCGACCAGGCCATCGACATGTGGTCGGTCACGGTGGTGTTGAACCCGGGGATCGACGTCATCTGGTCGGTATAGAGCATCCGGTCGACCAGATCCTCGATGTTCGGCGAATCGAATTGCGCGAGGATCGCGTCGGCCGAATCAGCCCCTTCGACGCTGGCCCGTGCCTGGGATGTGAAGAGTGCCTCCTTGGCCTCGCGGTTGAACCTGAGAAAGAAAATGCTCTCGGCATAGCGCCGTCCGCCGCCCTGCTCCGACATGGCGATGAGCCAAGCCATGCGCTGGGTCAGGCTCTTGTATTCGAAGCTCTCCGGCAGGCGGGCCACCAAGCGCTCGATCACCGCCCGTCGCAAACCCTGCGGCAAGCGGCAATAGAGATCGACCAGCCGCTGACCTTTGTGCCGATCGAAGCCGCCGAAGACCTCGTCCCCGCCGTCGCCCCCCAGGACCACCTTGACCTCTTTGCTCGCCATGCGGGAGGCGAAGTAGACGCCCATCCCGAAGGGATCGGCGGGACCGTCCATGTGCTGGACCAATTCCGGAACCAGGGTCAGCACGTCCGGTCTGACGATCTGCTCGTGCAGATGCATCCCGTGGTGCTCGGCGATCACCCGGGCCGTCGGCAGCTCGTTGAAAGAGGCGTACTCGCTACCGACACCGAAGGCCGCGAGCGGTTCCCTCGATAGCGAGTTGGCGATACAAGCGAGCGTCGAGCAATCGATACCGCTGCTGAGGAACGAGCCGACCGGAACGTCGCTCAGGAGATGCGCCTCGACGGTCGCGCGCATTAAGCCGTCCAGCCGCTCCACCGCCTCCTTTTCGCCCCAGTTCCGCTTGCCGCCGAAGTCCGGGGCCCAATACCGCCGCGTCGTCAGCTTGCCGTCCTTGAAGGTCATCGTGCTGGCCGGCGGCAGCCTCTCGATGCCGCGATAGAGGGTCTGCGCGCCCGGCACATACCGCAGGGACAAAAGGTGCCACAGGCTCGTCATATCAAGGTCGGAGGCAACCAGGCCGGAGGCGATTAGACCCTTGATCTCCGATGCGAAGAGGAACCGCCGGCCATCGTGATAATAGAAGAGCGGCTTTTGACCGAGATGATCGCGGGCCATGAAGAGCGTCGAGGCGGCCCGATCCCAGATCGCAAATGCGAACATGCCGCGCAAGTGTTCGACGCACGCTTGCCCATGGTCCTCGTAGAGATGAAGGATGACCTCGACATCGGTTGCGGTCTTGAACCGGTGGCCGCGGGCAATGAGCGCCTCGCGCAACTGTGGACTGTTGTAGATCTCACCGTTGCACAGCAGAACCAATGAGCCATCTTCACTGGTGATGGGCTGGCGGCCACCCTCGACATCTATGATCGCCAACCGGCGATGGCCCAAGGCGATCTCGTCGTCGCGGTAGTACCCGTCACCGTCGGGGCCACGGTGCTCCAAAGCCGCGGTCATGCGGGTCACCGCATCGTCCTTCTCGGGACAAATGGCACCAACGATGCCGCACATCAGACGATCCCCGCGTGGTCGTGAGCCCGTGGCCGGTCACATCGGAGCGCATCGAGGCCATCTCGTCGGCCCGAAACGAGACACCAACCGCGCGGAAGAGAGACGACACGCCCCTGTCGAATGGTCAAATCCAGCACCCATCTATCTACGTTAGGTTTTAGCACTTTACTCGTAGATCGAAAATTTTTGTAATTGGTTAGCACACCTTAATTATCTTCACCGTCGGTCCTTTCCCGCCCCTCGTCACTGAACACGACCGGGCGAACGCGGATACGGCAAAGCGATCGGGAGTTGAGGACGGTTGACGATGCGCATCGGGATCATGCTGCGGGCCTTGGACGAGCACGGCGGCATCGCCGTCTACACCCGCAATCTGGTCCGCGAACTCCTCGATATCGATCGCGACAATCACTACGTTCTCTTGTACCGGAGCGGCCAGCACCTCGGCACTTTCGCGGATGCCGACAACGTCACGGAGCGCCTTATCCGTGGGCCGGGCAAGGCCTTGTGGGACCAAGTTGCCGTCCCGATCGCCTGTTGGCGGGAGAGACTGGACCTGGTCCTGCATCCCAAATTCACAGTGCCGCTGCTGGCGCCCTGCAAGGCCGTCATGGTGGTTCACGGCGCCGATTGGTTCTATCCCGACCAGGCACGCTTTTATAACTGGCTCGATGTACGCTACATCCGCGCCGTCATGCCGCTTTACTTTCGCAAGGCCGCGGCCGTCATCTCCGTCTCGGAGCTGACGACGAAAAACTTCAACCAAACATTGCATCTTCCGCCGAACAAGGTGCGCACCATCTACTTCGGACCAGCCAAGTTCTTCGCCCGCGTTAAGGAGGAAAGCCAGCTCGCGCAAGTTCGGGAGCGCTACGCCCTGCCGGAAAACTTCGTCCTGACACTGACCAAGCTCAGCGGCAGCGAGCGCAAGAATTTTAGGACGGTCCTTGAAGCTTACGCCGAATATCACGCCGGCCGGTCGGCCCCGGCTAAGCTCGTGGTCGGCGGCAAGGGGTGCGAGCGGCTCCGGAACAGATACGCCATCCCCGATCAGGGCTATGGTCGGGACATCATCTTTCCCGGATGGATCGCGCAGGAGGATCTACCGGCGGTCTATTCCCAGGCTCGAGCGTTCTTCTATCCCTCCAACCTCGAGGCCTTTCCCATTCCCCTGACGGAGGCCATGGCCTGCGGCGTCCCTATTATCACCTCCAACGTCAACGGTCCGGAGGAAATCGCCGGCGAGGCGGCAGTTTATGTAGACCCCGGCAACCCCGGCGAGGCGGCGCGCGCCCTGGCGCGGGTCCTTGAGGATGATGACTACGCTGGCGAGCTTTCCGCCAAAGCCCTGGCCCGTTCCCACCGTTTCGAC
>JBFELD010000269.1:0-4224 GCA_041552375.1 Kiloniellaceae bacterium
GCGGCCAGCCGTTCCATCCAGCCGAGCTTGTAGGGGAACTTCTCGCTGTCGACCGGGTTGCCGTTGGGCAGGTAGATCGAGGCCACGCGGAGGCCGCCGGTGAAGCCCTCGATATAACGCGCCTGGTCGTCCTCGGGATCGCCGGGCAGGGCGCTGACGAGATCCTCCAGAGGTGCTTTGGACAGCACGGCCACACCGTTGTAGGTCTTCTGGCCGCGGATCGCGACGTTGTAGCCCAGCTCCTCGATTTCCAGTCGCGGGAAGCTCTCCTCCTGCGACTTGATCTCCTGTAATAGCGCGACGTCCGGCGCCGCCTCGCTCAGCCACTCCAGGACAAGCGGCAGGCGCGCCTTGATCGAGTTCACGTTCCAGGTCGCGATGGTGATCATGGACGCATCTTGCCGGAGCAGGCGCCGGCCATCAAATGGCAAAGGATGCGCCGCAGCCGCAAGAAGCCGTGAAGCTGGAATTGCTGATGCGGAAAGCCGAGCCGATCAGATCCTCCACGTAGTCGATGGTCGAGCCGTCGAGGATATCGAGCGAGGCTTCGTCGATCACCGCGGTCACACCACCCTTCTCGAACACCCGGTCATCGGGGTTGACCGCGTCGTCGAAGGAAAAGCCGTATTGGAAGCCCGAGCAGCCGCCCCCGTCGACCGCGATGCGCAGCATCAGGCCGTTACCTTTTTCCTGCGCTATCATCCAGGCGACGCGCTTGACGGCGCTGTCGCTCAACTCGATCCGGGGCCCGGCAGCCGCTTCGGCCATTCTGTCCTCGCTTCAAGGGATACCTTTGGTCCCTATTAAATGAGGCCTGGGCCGGGCCATGTCAATTGGCGGCGGTTCCGCGCACTGGCACATTGCCTCCCGGCGGCCATGGCCTTACCTTGCGCCACCATGGACAAGACGCCCAGCGACCTTGGTCAGCCCACAGGTCTGGCTGCTTATGCCTGCCGGCCGGAGGAGAGCCGGGGCCGCCTCCACCCGGAGCCCGAGAGCGCCACCCGCAGCTGTTACCAGCGCGACCGCGACCGGATCATCCATTCAGGCGCCTTTCGCAAGCTCAAGCACAAGACCCAGGTCTTCGTCTATCACGAGGGCGATTACTACCGAACTCGCTTGACCCATTCGATCGAGGTGGCGCAGATCGCCCGCACCGTCAGCCGCCAGTTGGGCCTGAACGAGGACCTGACCGAGGCCTTGGCGCTGGCCCACGACCTGGGCCACACCTGTTTCGGCCATGCCGGCGAGGACGCCCTCGATAAGGCCATGGCGGCATACGGAGGATTTGATCACAACGAGCAGACCATCCGCATCGTCGCCAAGCTCGAACAGCGCTATGCCGAGTTCGATGGTCTCAACCTCACCTGGGAATGCTTGGAAGGATTGGCCAAGCACAACGGGCCGCTGATCGGGCCTCAGGCACGCCGTGACGGCGCGACCGATGAGGTGCCGCCTTCCATCGCTGACCTGGACCGGCGCATGGCTCTCACGCTCGACGGTTATCCTTCGCTCGAGGCGCAGGTCGCGGCGCTCTGCGACGATATCGCCTATAACAATCACGACGTGGATGACGGTCTGCGCGCCGGCCTCTTCAGCCTCGAGGATCTGGCGACGTTGGCGCCGGTGGGCGCGGCCATTTCAGCCGTGCGGGCGAGTTATCCGGATCTCGAGGCGCCGCGCCTGATCCACGAGTCGATCCGCCGGCTGATCGGCGCCATGGTCGAGGACCTGGTCGGCGAGACGCGGCGACGCCTGGCCGAGATCGATCCCGGCTCGCCGGAGGCGGTGCGTGCGGCGGGAAGGCCAACCGCCGCCTTCTCCGAGGCCATGCAGACCCATCAACGCGACCTCAACGCCTTCTTGTTTCGGCGCATGTATCGGCACTATCGGGTCAACAGGATGATGACCAAGGCAAAATGGGTTGTGCAGCGACTGTTCGAGCAGTATGTCGCTCATCCCGAATGCTTGCCCGACGAGTGGCGGCAGGCCGCGGAGCCGCTCGAAGGTGCCGATCGTGCCCGCCTCGTGGCCGACTATATCGCCGGCATGACCGATCGCTACGCGCTCAAGGAATATGAGAAGATCTTCGATATCAAGGCCATAAACTAATGAATTATTTCAGATACTTCCGCGACCAACTTGTTGAGAAGATCGAAGAACTGGCAGCCCTCGGCACGCTGCCGGCGGGCCTCGATCTGGCGCGGGTCGCGGTCGAATCGCCGCGCGATCCGTCGCACGGGGATCTTGCCACCAACGCGGCCATGGTGCTGGCCAAGCCGGCCGGGATGAAGCCCCGGGACTTGGCAGAACAGCTCGCCCCAGCGCTGCGCGACCTGGAGGATGTCGAGGCGGTGGAGGTGGCGGGGCCGGGCTTCATCAACGTGCGCATTCGCCCGCAGGCGTGGCATCGAACGCTGCGTGAGTTGCTGCGCATCGGCCCCGGCTATGGCAAGAGCGATATGGGCAAGGGCGCGAAGGTCAATGTCGAGTACGTCTCGACCAATCCGACCGGGCCGCTGACGGTCGGGCACGCGCGCGGTGCCGTCTTCGGCGATGCCTTGGCCTCGCTTTTGGCGTGGGTCGGCTATGACGTCACGCGGGAATACTACATCAACGACGCGGGGGCACAGGTCGATACGCTCGCCCGGTCTTTGCACCTGCGCTATCGGGAGGCCTTGGGCGAGGATATCGGCGAGATCCCCGAGGGCTATTATCCGGGCGATTATCTGAAGGCCATCGCCGCCGATCTGGTGGCGCGCGACGGCGAGCGCTGGGTGGCGGTCTCGGAGGAGGACTGGCTTGCGGCGGTGCGGGACTTTGCCATCGAGGAGCTGATGGTGGTCATCAAAGAGGACTTGGCGTCACTCGCTATCCACCAGGACGTCTTCTTTTCCGAGCGCGCGCTGGTCACCGCCGGCGGTGTCGACGCGGTCGTCGAGACGCTCGAGAAGACAGGGCAGGTCTACACCGGGGTGCTGAAGCCGCCCAAGGGCAAGACCCCGGAGGACTGGGAGCCGCGCCAACAGCTCCTCTTCCGGGCCACGGCTTTCGGCGACGATGTCGACCGGCCGCTGAAGAAATCAGACGGGAGCTGGACCTATTTCGCCAGCGATATGGCTTACCATCTGGATAAGTTCCGACGCGGCTTCGGGACCATGATCGATGTCTGGGGGGCGGACCACGGCGGCTACGTCAAGCGCATGAAGGCGGGCGTCGAGGCCTTGACCGACGGCAAGGGGCACTTGGATGTGCGAATCTGCCAGCTCGTGACCCTGCTGCGGGCCGGGGAGCCGGTGCGCATGTCCAAACGGGCCGGCACCTTCGTCACGCTGCGCGAGGTCGTCGACGAGGTTGGCAAGGACGTGGTGCGCTTTATCATGCTGACCCGCAAGAACGATGCGCCACTCGAGTTCGATTTGCAGCAAGTGCTTGAAAAAACAAGAGATAATCCGGTGTTCTATGTCCAGTACGCGCATGCGCGTTGCTGCTCGGTGCGCCGGCATGCCGCCGCGGAAATGCCCGATCTACCACAAGATGATGTGGGTTTAATTGAGGCGAACCTCAATCTATTGATCGACAAGGCGGAACTTGATTTGATAAGATCCCTCGCGAAATGGCCGAGACTCTTGGAGACAGCAGCCGAAGCATACGAGCCGCACCGGATCGCCTTTTATCTTTTCGACCTGGCCGCGGCCTTTCACGGGCTGTGGAATAAGGGTAAGGACGAGGCGGATCTCCGCTTCCTGATCCCCGATCAGCCCGAGTTGACTACAGCACGCTTGGCGCTGATTCGAGCCGTGACCATCGTCGTCGCATCGGGGCTCGAGATCTTCGGTGTCGAGCCGGTTCAGGAGATGCATTGATGTCCGCCGAATTGAAAGCCGAGGACCGGGATTGGAACTTGGAACGCGTCGAGCGCTTCCTGCAGGAGCGCAACACGGAGACCGAGGGGGAGGGGCTCAGCGAATTCGACGATGAAACCTACCAGATGGCGCGGGACCTGAAGAAGCGCAAGAAAAGCCGCATTTTGCCGATCTTGACAGCGATCGGCGCGCTAACGGTCTTCGGGGGGGTGGTCTGGTACGCCTACAATTGGAACCAGGGTCAGATTTCTCCCGATGCCTTGCCGGTCGTCGTCGCCGAGGCCGGGCCGATCAAGGAGCAGCCGGCCGAAGAGGGCGGTCTGGAGATTCCCTATCGCGACCGAGCCGTCATGAACGA
>JBFELD010000270.1:0-4132 GCA_041552375.1 Kiloniellaceae bacterium
GCGCGCTCAACGGCTTGGGCAACCTGCGCCTGGAGCAAGGCCGCAAGAAGGAGGCCGAAACAAACTTCCGCCGCGCCATGGAGATCGACCCAGAGAAGATCGAAGCCCACTTCAACATCGCCCAGGTGAAGAAGTTCAAGGCCGGCGATGCCGACCTTGCGGCGCTGGAAGAACGCGCGGCGACAATCGAGAACTTGTCTGACAAGAAGGCGACGCAGCTTCACTTCGCGCTCGGCAAGGTCTACGACGACCTGGGCGAGGCCGAGAAGGCCTTCCCCCACTTCCTGGAGGGCTGCCGCCTGAAGCGTGCGACCTTCGCCTATAGCGTCGAGGAGAACACGCGCCTCTTCAACCACGTCTGCGAGACCTTCGACCCTGCCTTCCTGAAGGCACGGCGCGGCCGGGCGAACCCATCCAAACTGCCGGCCCTAGTGCTCGGCATGCCGCGATCGGGAACCACGCTCACCGAGCAGATCATCTCCAGTCACCCGGATGTACACGGGGCCGGGGAGCTGCGCGACCTCGCCCGCGCGACCGGCGAGAACTTTCCCGCGGGTGTGGCGAACCTGTCGCGCGACGACCTGAGCGAGATTGCCGCGCGCTACGTCGCCAGCCTGCAAGCTCGCGCGCCCGAGGCCGAGCGCATCACCGACAAGATGCCGCTCAACTTCCTTTTCATCGGCCTCCTGCACGTGATCCTGCCGAACGCCAAGATCGTCCACGTCCATCGCGACCCGCGCGATACCTGCCTGTCGAACTTCACCCGCCTGTTCGGCCGCAACCAGCATCAGTCCTACGATCTGCGCGAGTTGGGTCTCTATTACCGCGACTACGCCAAGGTCATGGCGCACTGGCGCGCGGTGCTGCCGAAAGGCGCCTTTTACGAGCTGCGCTATGAGGATCTGGTGGCCGATACCGAGACCGAGACCCGGCGGCTCCTCGACTATCTGGAGCTGGACTGGGACGACGCCTGCCTGGCCTTCCACGACTCCAAGCGTCAGATCCGCACCGCCAGCTTGACCCAGGTGCGTGAGCCGATCTACGCCTCTTCGGTCGGACGCTGGAAGCCTTACGAGGCCTTCCTCGGCCCCTTGATCGAAGCGCTGGAGATTTAAGAGCTAAGGCTACGCCGCGCCCTCGAGCGCCGCCACCCCGGGCAGGGTCTTGCCTTCGAGCCACTCGAGAAAGGCGCCGCCGGCGGTGGAAACGTAAGAGAACCGCTCGCTCACGCCCGCCCGCGCCAAAGCCGCCAGGGTATCGCCCCCACCGGCCACGCTCATCAGGCGCCCGGCCTCGGTCAGCTCCGCCGCCTTGCGGGCCACGGCAACTGTTGCGGCATCGAAGGGCGGCACCTCGAAACAGCCGAGCGGTCCGTTCCAGACTAGCGTCGCCATCTCCTCGAGCCGGGCACAGAGCCTCTTTGTTGTCGCCGGACCGCAGTCGAGGATCATGGCCTCGGCCGGCACCGCGTCAATGGAAACCACCTGCGTAGAAACCCCAGGCGCCAAGGTCTCGGCCACCACGGCATCCTCTGGCAGCAGAACCTCGCAGCCGGCCTCGGCGGCGGCAGCCAGGATCTCGCTTGCCGTTCCGGTCATCTCGCTTTCGCTGAGCGAGCGGCCGATGGCGTGTCCTTGGGCCTCAAGGAAGGTGTTGGCCATGCCGCCGCCGACGATCAGGCAATCGACCTTACGCACCAGGTTGCCCAGCAGGTCGAGCTTGGTCGAGACCTTGGCCCCGCCGACCACGGCTACGAGTGGCCGCTCGGGCGCCTCCAGCACCGCTTGCAGATGATCCAATTCGGAACACATCAACCGGCCGGCGGCAGCCGGCAGCAGGTGAGCCAAGGCATCGACCGAAGCATGGGACCGGTGGGCGGCGGAAAAGGCGTCGTTGACGTAGAGGTCCCCCAGCTCCGCAAGTTGGCGGGCGAAGTCGGGGTCGTTGACCTCCTCGCCCGGATGGAAGCGCAGGTTCTCCAACAGCGCCACCGAGCCATCGGTCAACCCATTGATCACGAAAGCGGCGACCGACCCGACACAATCCTCGGCGAAGGCGACCTTGCGCCCGCCCAGAGCGGCCTCCAACGCCGGCACCAGTGGCCTTAAGGAAAGCGCCTCGTCCCGCTCGCCCTTCGGGCGACCGAGATGGGAGAGCAGCACGACCCTGGCATCCACCTCGATCAGCGCCTGGATGGTCGGAACGATCCGCTCGATGCGCTGAGAGTCAACGACCTTGCCGTCCTCGAGAGGAACGTTCAGATCGACACGCAGCAGCACCCGCCGGCCGGTGGGCTCGAGATCGTCGAGAGTCAAAAAGCTGGCCAAGCGATTACCCGAGCGTTGGGATGGTGTATTCCGCGCCCGCCCGAATGCCGCCGGGCCAACGCGAGGTGATCATCTTCTGCTTGGTATAAAAGCGCACACCTTCGGGCCCGTGCATGTGGTGGTCGCCGAACAGCGAGCGTTTCCATCCGCCGAAGGAATGGAACGCCATCGGCACAGGGATCGGCACGTTGATGCCGACCATGCCGGTGTCGACGTTGCTGGCGAAGTGCCGCGCGGCATCACCATCACGGGTAAAGATCGCCGTGCCGTTGCCGTACTCGTGGGAGCTGACCATGTCGATCGCCTGGCCGTAGTCGGGCGCGCGCACGACCGAGAGGACCGGTCCGAAGATTTCCTCCTTATAGATCGACATCTCCGGTGTCACCTTGTCGAAGATCGATCCCCCCATGAAGTAGCCATTCTCGTAGCCTTGCAGCGTCAAGCCCCGGCCATCGAGAGCCAACTCGGCCCCTTCCTTCACGCCCGCATCGAGATAGCCCATGACCTTGTCGAAGTGCTCGCGCGTCACCAGCGGGCCCATCTCGGTCTCGGGATCGTTGCCGGGCCCGATCTTCAGCGCCTGCACGCGCGGGCTCAGGCGGTCGATCAGGTCGTCGGCCACCTGATCGCCGACGGCAACCGCGACCGAGATCGCCATGCAGCGCTCCCCGGCCGAGCCATAGGCGGCGCCCATCACCGCGTCGGTCACCTGCTCCATGTCGGCATCGGGCATGATGATCATATGTTTCTTGGCCCCGCCCAAAGCCTGAACGCGCTTGCCGTGGTGGGTGCCGGTGCGGAAGATGTGCTCTGCCGTCTTGGTGGCACCGACGAAGCTGACCGCGGCGATGCCCGGGTTTTCAAGGATGGCGTTGACCGCCACGGCGTCACCTTGGATGACGTTGAAGGCGCCGTCGGGAACGCCGGCCTCCTTGAAAAGGTCGGCCAGGCGCATCGAGAACGAGGGGTCCTTCTCCGACGGCTTGAGAATGAATGTGTTGCCGCAGGCGAGCGCCATCGGCGCCATCCACAAAGGGATCATGGCGGGGAAATTGAAGGGCGTGATGCCAGCGACCACGCCCAAGGGCTGGCGCATGGAGTAGCTATCGACCTCGGCGCCGACATTCTCGGTGAACTCGCCCTTCAGCATGTGCGGGATGCCGCAGGCGAACTCGACCACCTCGATGCCACGGGTGATCGAGCCTTTCGAATCCGCGACGGTCTTGCCGTGCTCCTCGGTAAGCATAGCCGCCAGCTCGTCCATGTGGCGTTCGAGAAGATCCTTCAGGCGGAACATGACGCGCGCGCGCCGAAGCGGCGGCTGGGCCGCCCAGCCCGGAAATGCGGCCTGAGCCGCATCGACCGCGGCCTGCACCTCCTCGACCGTCGCGAGGTCCACCTGGCGAACGACCTCGCCGATGGCGGGGTTGTAGATATCCCCACGGCGCCCACTCGTCCCGGGCGTGACCTTGCCGTTGATGTAGTGGCTGACGACGTCGCTCATCTCACCTCTCCCTGCCTGAAATACTGGTCGCGTTGGCGCGCAGAATGCCGTGTTTTCTCTCGATTGCAAGTCACGATCGACACCGGCCGTCCCGCGCGCCCCTTGACGCCGGCGGCGGGAACTGGGATCACCATGAGCGCCGTTCGAGACGGCAAAAAGGGGAAGTGCGTGCCACAAAAATCAGAATCACAGTCGCCGAATGGTGGGACGGAAATCGTCCTCGAGGCCCGCGGCCTCAAGAAATCCTTTGGGGGCATCAAGGCCCTCGACGGCCTGACCTGCAGGTTGGCGCGCGGGCATA
>JBFELD010000271.1:0-4127 GCA_041552375.1 Kiloniellaceae bacterium
CCGACGATATATAAGGAGCCGCGTCCACAACGACAATCATCTCCGGAGAGGTGCCATGGTCCGCTCAACTGTCCTCATTGCCTTCTTGCTCGCCTTGCTTCCAGCCTCGGCGAACGCCTTCGAGCCGCCGCCCGGCTGGGTCGTCAAGCCGACACCCCATAGCTACAAGGCGCTGATCGGCCGGGTCGATCAGGCGGCCAAGGACAACAAGATGGGGATCGTCTCGCGCGCCAGCGCGACCGTCGGCGCCAAGAAGGTGCTGGACAAGACCATCCCCGGCAACATGGTGGTGGGGATCTATCACCCGCGCTTCGCCGTGCCCATGCTGGAGGCCAGCATCCCCGCCGGTATCGAGGCACCCATACGGGTCTACATCACCGAGAACGCCGATGGCACCGCGGATCTCAGCTACAAGCTGCCCTCCGCCGTCTTCGCGCCTTACGAAGACGGGGGCGACAAGCTGAAAGCCCTCGCCGCCGAGTTGGACGGCGTCTTCGCCGCAATCGTCGAGCAGGCAAGCGCGCCTTAGAAAAAGGGGCTGCTTCAGTCCAGCAGGAGGTTCGGCATGTCGTCCTTCGGCAGCGCCACCTCGAGGCCGTCGAGTTCGTCCGACATGATGATCTGACAGCCAAGACGCGAGGTCTCGGTCAGGCCGAAGGCGAGGTCCAGCATGTCCTCCTCGTCCTCGGAAGGGGGATCGAGACGGTCGAACCAATCCGAATCGACGATCACGTGACAGGTGGCGCAGGCCAGCGAGCCCTCGCAGGCCCCCTCGATATCGACGTCGAACTTATGGGCGATCTCCATGACCGAGAGGCCGTTGGGAGCATCCACGTCCTTGCGGTTCCCGTCCTTTTCGATGAAGGTCAACTTCGGCATAGATGGTTCCGATATCCTTGATTTAGCTCTGAGCGATCCTCGCTCCCTCGCGCGTCATTCCTAACCCCGATCGGGCCGGCGCGAAAGCCCTCAACTTGAGCTGGGAAATGATTAGCTATTCAGCGGCCCGAGGGCCCTCCTCGCGCAAACGCCGAACGGCGGCGACGATGAGCTCGGCGGCGCGGCTGACCTCCTCCGGCGTGGTCTGGCGGCCGAAGCCGATGCGCAAGGCCGAGCGCGAGCGCGCCGCTTCCATGCCCAAGGCACTCAGAACGTAGGAGGGCTCGACCTCGGCCGAGGTGCAGGCCGAACCCGTCGACACCGCCAGCTGCGGCAATGCGTCGATCAGCCGCTCGGCATCGACACCCCGGAAAGAGAGATTGAGGTTTCCAGGCAAACGCGATCCACGATGACCGTTCAGCACAACGCCCTCCAAGGCCCCGGACACGCGTTGGAAGAAGCTCTCGCGATACTCGGTCAGGCGCCGCGCCTCCCCCTCCCTCTCCTCCCGCGCGAAGCGGCAGGCCTCGCCCAGCCCGACGGCGAGCGGTGCCGGCACGGTCCCCGAGCGGAAGCCACGCTCCTGTCCGCCGCCATCCATCTCGGGGATCAAGCGCACCCGAGGGCGACGGCGCACGTAGAGGGCGCCAATCCCCATGGGGCCATAGAACTTGTGGCCGGAAATGCTGAGAAGATCGATGGTCATCGCATTCACGTCGAGCGGCACCTTACCCACTGCCTGCGCCGCATCGCTATGGAACAGCACGCCACGCTCGCGACAGAGCCGGCCAATCTCCGCGACCGGCTGCAGCACGCCGATCTCGTTGTTCGCCGCCATGATCGAGACGAGAACCGTCTTCTCGTCCAAGGCCGCCTCGAGGCGTCCCAGGTCGACCAGACCGTCGCTTTCCACCGGGAGGATCGTGGTCCGGAAACCTTCGCTCTCCAGCCGGCGCACGCACTCCAGAACGCACTTGTGCTCGCTGGTAAGGGTGACGACGTGATCCTTACGCTCCTTGGCGAAACGCGCCGCGCCCTTGATCGCCAGGTTGTTGGACTCCGTAGCCCCGGAGGTGAAGACGATCTCCCTCGGCTCGGCGCCGATCAAGGCCGCGACCTGGGCGCGCGCCGTCTCGACCGCCTCTTCCGCCTCGCGCCCATAGAAGTGGTGCACAGAGTGAGGATTGCCGAACTTCTCCTTGAGAAACGGCAGCATCGCCTCTACCACGCGCGCGTCGGTGGGCGTGGTCGCCTGGTAGTCCAGGTAGGTCGGTCTTGCCGTGGCTTCAGAACTCATTTCATTGCTCCACGGGCCATCGCTCCACGGGGCATCATGCCGCCGCCCGGCTCCGCCGGTAATGCTTCAGCCATACCTCGAGAAAACGCTCGACCTCGGCCTCCTGGCTGTCCCATCCGAGGCTCACGCGGATTGCCGACGACGCCTCCGCCTCGCTCGCACCCATCGCCCGCAGCACGTGCGAGGGCCGGACCTTGCCGGACGAGCAGGCGGCCCCGGCACTGACCGCGATCCCCTCCAAGTCCAACGCCATCACCTGGGTCTCGGCCTTGAGACCGGGCAAACCGAAACAGGCGGTGTTGGGAAGCCTCGGCGCCTCGTCACCGTAAATCCGAAGTTCCGGGACCTCGGCCTTGAGGCGCCGCTCGATTTCGTCGCGAAGCCGCGCCAACTCTGCATAGCGGTCCAATTCCCGGCGCGCAAGTTCCGCCGCCACCGCAAACCCGGCAATGCCCGGAAGGTTCTCGGTGCCGGCACGGCGGTAACGCTCCTGACCGCCACCAACGAGAAGCGGTGTCGGCTCGAGATCCGCTCTCAAGATCAGGGCGCCCACCCCCTGTGGCCCGCCGATCTTGTGCGCCGAAAGGCTCAGCAGATCGACCTCGGCATCGCGCATCGAAAAGGCGACCTTGCCGGCCGCTTGGACCGCATCGCAGTGAAGGATCCCGCCAAATTGATGCACCAGGCGTGCAGCCTCCGCCACCGGCTGGCGAACTCCGGTCTCGTTGTTGGCCGCCATGATCGAGGCCAGGACCGGACCCCTTTCAACCTCGAGCAACCGCTCAAGGGCGGCCAGGTCGATCCGGCCATCGGTGCCGAGTGGCAATCGCTCGGCGTCGGGCGCCGCTTGCAAGACGCTATCATGCTCACCGGCGGAAACGATGACGCGATGGCCACCAAAGCCGCGCAGCGCCAAGTTGTTGGCCTCCGTCCCGCCGGAGGTGAAGATCACGGCACCGCCCTGCCCGCCGACGAGCTCGGCAACCGCCGCACGGCCGCCTTCGATGACGCGCCGCGCTTCACGGCCGAAGGCGTGGACCGAAGATGCGTTTCCCGTCACCCGCAGCGCCTCGGCCACCGCCTCGACGACTTGGCGGCGGACCGGCGCCGTAGCGTTGTAGTCGAGGTAGACCGGCTGCTTCATGGGACGCGTCGGATATCGATGCGGCTGCTCCGCCTCGACGGTTCAGCCGGCGTTGCGGTCGGCATAAGGCCCGTCATGGCCGATCAGGCCGCTGGTGCCGAGTATGCGCCGCTCGACGACATCGGCCAAGGTCACCGCACTCAGGTAAAGGTAGATCTGGTTGCCCAGCTCCTCCCACAGGTCGTGGGTCATGCAGCGCTCTTTGTTGGCGCGGCAGCCAAAGGGCTGACCCGGTTGGCAGCGGGTCGCCCGGATCGGCTCGTCCACAGCCAGGATGACGTCGGAGATGCGGGTCCGATTGGCCGGCTGAGACAACAGATAACCGCCGCCCGGTCCGCGCACCGAACCCACCAAGCCGGCGCGCCGCAACTTGGCGAAGAGCTGCTCGAGATAAGAGAGCGATATCTCCTGTCGATCGGCGATTTCCGCCAGCGATATCGGCCGGCCCTCGAAATGACCGGCCAAGTCGACCATCGCCATCACGGCATAGCGTCCCCTGGTGCTGAGCTTCACTTTCGACCTCCCAGGTGTTTCATCGAACCCATGTCCCGGCTAGGGCTGGCCGCCCGAGCGCTGCGTCGCCTCGGCGGTCTGCTCGGTCTCGGCATCGGCGGCCGTTTCTTCGTTGTCCGCGTCCTCGCCCCCCGCTTCCAAAGCATTGACCCGTGCGCGCAGCGACTGCACCTCATCCAACAACCCATCCAGCGCGCGCGCGACCGGGTCGGGGATGTCGCCGGTCGGGGTGCCATAGGCCATGAAACGAGGCTCTTCGGTCGGTTTCTCGCCATTGATGCGGATCACCTTACC
>JBFELD010000272.1:0-4117 GCA_041552375.1 Kiloniellaceae bacterium
CCAGAACCAATCGACGCTCGCGCGCAACAGGTCGCGATACCGGGAAAGTTCTTGATCCATATACCTTTTCCCGAGAGCCCACAGGAATCAATTCTACACCGATCCCCCTACGGTGTTAACATTAGTTACGAAACTATAAACAAAACCTTAGCATTCCAAGCCATGCGCGATGGTGGCGCGGAGGGCAGTGCCGCGCAAGGGCGCTTTCGGATGAGTGATTCTTAAGTCGTGGCGAAGCGCGAACCGCTCAATTCGAGTGAGATCTTGCGGTCCCATTCGCTTCGGGCCTGGGGCGATTCCTCCAAGCCGATGGCATTGAGAAGAGCCCAAACCTCGTCACGGGCCGCCGCCCGGCTGTGCGCTTGCCTCGGTTGGATCTCGCCCGCCTGGGGGTCGAGCAGCGTCAAACCCTTCGGGAAAAGTTCTCTGAATATGACCCGCTCGCCGAAGCCGGGAGCGGTGCGGAACCCGAGACGCGGCGCCAATTGGTTCAGCAGATTCGTCATCAACTCACTGTTCCGGTTACCCAAGTGCGCCAGCCGGTTGCGTATGACGATCCAATCGAAAGCCTTGCCAGTAATCAGGACCCGCAAGCCCCAACGGTCGAGCACCTGGATGGCATAGCTGCTGGGGCCGATGATCCGACGCCCATCGGCATCGAGGCGGACCAGCACATCCAGGTCCAGGAAGCTGTCGTTCATGGGTGAAATGAGGGTGTCAGCGAGTATATGGCCGAGGCGCGCGAGATAGGTGTCATTGCCCGGGGTGTCGATAACGATGTAATCCTTGTCCGCCAAGCTGTCCAAGGCCGCGGCCAATCTCGCGGTCTCATCTTCTTCGGCTTCCGCGACCGTGGCCTCGAGAGAATTCTCGATCATGCGGTGCGTCGGCATGTCGAGCGGTACGGCAGACTCGTCGCCCTGGCGGCGGCGATTCTCGATAAAATGGGTGAAGGTCGCTTGATCTCCATCGAGATCGATCGAGCCGACGGAATAGCCGCAACTCATCAACCCGATCATGACATTCATAGCCGACGTCGTCTTGCCGGATCCGCCTTTTTGGTTACCGAACGTGATGATCCGGGGTCTGATCGGCCTGGCGAACCATTCACGCAAGAATGTCGTACTCATGATCTCTCGCTCTCTTCCCAATCGCGAAAGGCTGTGCTGACCGTTCCGCTGGTGTCGTCCATCAGCAGATCATGGATGCGATCCAACAGTTCCTCACGTTCCTTGCCGTCGCTGCTCCGCGAATAGCGACGGACCAGCCTCTCATAAGCCTCTTCGTTTTGCAGCGCCCAGTATTCGAAATCCCGATGCTCCTCGGGCGACAACACCACCCGTGTCCAAAGTCGAAATCGATCGGCGGCACGCCAGAGCCGCAACTGACGCTCCAAGGGCGCCTGCGCGCCGCAGCCGACCCGAAACACACCAGTGCGACGTTCCACGGCCGGCTGGTCGGAACCGGCGAAAACGCGCTCTTTCAGTTTACTCAGCATCGGGCTCAAGGTTTTCAGCGCGAAACCCATGGTCATGCCTTGTGTCGACCGGCCGCCGGTGCGGGTCTATATCTCGACATCACTTACCGGTCGCCCCGGCCGAAAAGCGCATCGCCGCAAGACCGGCAAGACGCCGGCGTCGTCTGAGAGCGATAAACATTCTCCCAAAGATTGTGTATCCGACGCTTACGTCCGGCATTTACCAATCCTATCACGGAAAGCCCCGTTGCAACCCCCGATCATTCAAGCCGACCCCTGGACCGACACTCCAACATATTGTGGCACCTGCATAGCAAGCCTACGATATGTTCCACATATTGGTGGAAAAGGCAAGAAGAAGGAAGCGATAGCGGGGAAATTCGCCGTCAGCCCAAGGACCAAGGTCAAATCCGGGAAGGCGGTCCAAACAATCTCAATTGCGCTTTCAAATGGCATCTATATATTGCGGATAGAGCTGCTTGGTCCTACAATACCTAGAACAATCAAAGGTTATGGTTCACGCTGTGCCTGGCGGACCGAGGTTGGTGCGAGGGCAAGTATCGGCGCGGATTTTCAAGAAGGGGGATTGGGTGATGAAGGTATTGGTCTTTGCGTCCCAAAAGGGCGGCTCCGGGAAAACGACTTTGGCCGCTCATATGGCGGTCCAGGCCGAGCTTTCCGGCGATGGGCCAGTGGCTTTGATGGACGCGGACCCGCAAGGTAGCCTGACCGATTGGTGGAACGAGCGCGAGTTCGAAACGCCACTTTTCGCCCGGACCTCCATCGCTCGGCTGGTCGAGCACTTGGAAGAAATGCGCGCCAAGGGTATCAAGTTGCTCGTTATCGACACGCCGCCGGCGATCACGTCGACCATCGGTCATGTCGTCAACGTCGCCGATTTAGTCGTCATACCGACCCGGCCCAGCCCACACGACCTGAGATCTGCCGGGGCAACCGTCGATATCGCCGAGCGGCTGAACAAGCCCTTGGTCTTCGTCGTCAATGGCGCGCATCCGCGCGCGCGCATCACCACCGAGGCCGCCATCAGCCTGTCCCAACACGGTGCTGTGGCCGAGGTGGTCGTTCACCAGCGCACCGACCTTGCCTCCAGCATGATCGATGGCCGCACCGTGATGGAGGTCAACACGCGCTCGCGCTCGCCCGAGGAGATCGCTCAACTTTGGACCTATCTGAAGGGGCGATTGTCACGTTTCGGCGCAACGGCACGCAATTCTCCGGGTTCAGGCAAGTCTACCCGCCGATCTCCACGTCTTGCGCTGCTGTCGGAAGCCGGGCAGGAGCCTTAGGGCCGAGGCCTTGGCCGAAGGGGGGCACCGATGAGCAAAAAGAAAGCAGGACATCTATCCGGCTCGATGATCGTGCGCCGTCGCCCGTGCGAAGGCGCCGGCTTCGTGGTCAATGAAACCTCGGGACAAACCAGCACGCCTTCCGAGCAGGTCGACAGCGAGCGCACAGCGGCCCAAGTTGTGCCGCTTTATCCGGGACCTTCCGGCAAGGCGAGCGCTTCGGACAGGGCGGCTCGGCCTGGTGGAGAGGGCGCGCAGGCGCGTGCCGACCGATTGGTGGACGCCCTGCGTTCGGCCGATATCGCTGAAGCCGAGGAGGTTTTCGCCACCATGACCGGGCTGGGCCAGGTCGAGGTGTTGCGGCTGCTTTACGGTCCGGACGGCAAGGATCTGGCGTTGGTCTGCCGTGCCATGGGATTGGAGCAGCTACAGTTCGTCTCCGTGTACATCCTGGCGAGGAAGCTTGGGCTCGGCGAGGAGGCGCTCGATGCCCGCGAATTGGCTCGCATCGTCGCCTACTTCGATGCCCTTGATGAGAATGAGGCCGAGACCGCCTTGGCGGCGTGGCGTGCTAGGGGTCCGGGGGATGTGGGTAAACCTCACGGTCCTATTTGACTTGGGCCTGATTTGACTTCGGTGGGTCTTCGTGGCCGGTGTCCGGCTTGGTCACGATCGCATGTCCTTGGGGGGAACGCCCATGAGTGATCCGGCGTTGAGATTCGCCTTCGATCCCTTTGGCGAGGCGGTGGATCTCGACTGCATTTTCATGCACAAGAGCTTTCGCAGGGTCTTGGCCGAGCTGGCGATCTCTCGCTTGAGTGATCGCGAGGGCGTCGTGTGTCTGAGTGGGCCCGCCGGTGTGGGTAAGACGACGCTTTTGGCCCACTTGCTCGCCCAGCCCGAAGCGGCCGACGGGTGCCTCGCGTTCGTCGGTAATCCGCGCATGCGCTTCTCCGGGTTTCTGCAAAACTGTGCCGAGGGTTTCGGGCTGCCCAGCGAATTCGAGAATCCGGACGGGCTATTGCGCGGTTTGAGTGCGTTGTTGGTCGAGCGAAGCCGAAGCGGCCGCGCGAGCATTGTACTGATCGATCAGGCCGAGGCTCTCAACCGACGCTTCATGCAAGAGTTGGTCGAGTTTTCGGCCTGGCGGCGAGCGGGCCACCGTCTTTGTCACGTCGCCATTGCCGTCCGTTGCGGCGGCGACGGCAGCCTGGGACCCCAGTTCCAAGGCTTCGAGGCGGCATGGCGCTGCGAATTGAGACCGATGGATAGCGAGGATGTGGCCGGATACATGGCCCACCGCCTCGCCCTCGCCGGTCTTCAGCTCTCGGAC
>JBFELD010000273.1:0-4110 GCA_041552375.1 Kiloniellaceae bacterium
AAAAGGCCATCGCCCTGGATGACTCTCAAGCCGACGCCTACTCCTTGCTTGGCAACCTCTACCTTTTGAAGAGACAGTTTGATAGGGCCGTGGTCGAAGCGCAGCGTGCAGTGGCCGCCGAACTCCTCCGCGACGCCGAAGTTGAGGCAGATCGACTTGGCATGGCCGATGTGTAGATAGCCGTTGGGCTCGGGCGGGAAACGGGTCACCACCTCCGTCGTTCGCCCCGCCGCCAGATCGTCGCGGATGATCTCGCGAATGAAGTCGCTGGCGCCGGGTTCGAGGTCGGTGTCGCCGGATGTCTCGGGGCTGGTCATATCTCTCCTCCACGCCGGCGCGATCGCGGGCGCGGCCCTTCATTGCCAAAAAAACAGCCGGGGGGAAAGCCTTGCCTTGGCCAGCGGCCTTTCCAATAGCCCCCGCCGGGGTGTAGAGCAGTTCTTCAGAGCGCTGCTTGGCGAGAGGGAGCCCAAGGCCATGGCCGGACGAAAACCCAACATCCTGTTCCTGATGGTCGATCAGATGACGCCGGGCGTAATGCCGGCTTATGGTCATAAGACGGTCAAGGCGCCGGTACTGACCCGCTTGGCCGAGCGGGCGGTGGTCTTCGACTCGGCCTACTGCGCGAGCCCGCTCTGCGCGCCGGCGCGCTTCACGATGATGAGCGGGCGCCTGCCCTCGGCCATCGAGGCCTATGACAACGCCTCCGACTTTCCAGCCGATACGCCGACCTTGGCCCATTACCTGCGCGCCTCGGGCTATCTCACGGTGCTGGCCGGGAAGATGCATTTCTGCGGGCCCGACCAGCTTCACGGATTCGAGCAGCGGCTGACCACCGATATCTATCCTGCCGACTACGGCTGGACACCCGACTGGGAGAACTTCGAACAACGGACGGGCTGGTATCACGACATGAACTCGGTCGCCAAGGCCGGGCCTTGCCTGCGCTCCAACCAGCTCGACTACGATGACGAGGTGGGGGTCGAGGCGCGGCGCTGGCTCTACGATCGGGCCCGCGGATCCGATGAGCGGCCGTTCTTTCTCTGCGCGTCCTTCATCCATCCACACGACCCCTACATCATTCGGCCCGAGTTCTATGACCTCTATGCTGACGACGACATCGAGATGCCGCGCGTGGAGATCGATCCGGCGGATCTCGACCCTCACTCCAAGCGCCTTCGCCATGTCTGCGATATGGATGCGGTCGAGATCGGCCAGGATCAGGTGCGCCGGGCGCGCCGGGCCTATTACGGGGCCGTCTCATACGTCGACCGCCAAATCGGCGGGGTCTTGAGCGCGCTGGAAGAGGTGGGGCAAGCCGAGGACACGATTATCGTCTTCACCGGCGACCACGGCGACATGCTGGGCGAGCGGGGCTTGTGGTACAAGATGAGCTGGTTCGAGCCCTCGTCGCGAGTGCCGCTGATGGTCTACGCGCCCAAGCTGTTTCAGCCGCGTCGGGTGGCCGAGAGCGTCTCGCTGATCGACCTCCTGCCGACCCTGGCGGAGTTGGCCGAGGACGGCCAGGCCCCGGCTTATGCGACGCCGCTTGACGGGCACAGCCTTCTTCCCCATTGCGCCGGCACCGGCGGGCACGACGAGGTAATAGGCGAGTACTGCGGTGAAGGCGCGCTGGCGCCGTTGCTCATGATCCGTCGTGGGCGCTGGAAGTTCATCACCTCGCTGACCGATCCGGACCAGCTCTATGATATCCAGGCCGATCCGGACGAGCGGGAGAACTTGGCCGAGGCGCCGGCCCATGGCGAGACCCTGGCTGGCTTCCGCGCCGAGGCCGCAGAGCGCTGGGACCAGGAGGCCTTGCGCGGGCGTGTGCTGGAAAGCCAACGTCGCCGATTGCTCGTCTACGAGGCCTCGCGTCAAGGTCGTCCATCGACTTGGGACTACCAGCCTTATCGCGACGCCAGCCGGTCCTATACCCGCACGCACCGAGACTTCGGCGCCACCGAAGACGCGGCGCGCTGGCCACCGGTCGAGGAGTAGGGCGCGGGCACCAAGCCCGCCACTACCGTTGACCTGGCGGCGCCCATGTGCTGAATAGCCGGCATTCCTCCTGGGGTTTGCAATCGATGAGTGAAAAGAACGCACGCGATCGCGGCGACAACTACGTCTATCTCTTCGACACCACCCTGCGTGACGGGGCGCAGACGCAGGGCATCGATTTTTCGGTGCCTGATAAGATCGCCATTTCGGAGGCGCTCGACGACCTGGGCGTCGACTATATCGAAGGTGGCTGGCCGGGCGCCAATCACACCGACGATGCCTTCTTCGCCGATCCGCCGGCCTTTACACAGGCGCGTTTCGTCGCCTTTGGCATGACCCGGCGCGCCGGACGGTCGGCATCCAACGATCCGACCCTGGCTCCCGTCCTTGCGGCCAAGACCGACGCGGCCTGTATCTTCGGCAAATCCTGGGACTTCCAGGTCGATGTCGCCCTCGGTATCGAGGGGTCGGAGAACATTGCGATGATCGCCGACAGCATTGCTCTGGCCCATGAGCGGCGGGGCGAGGCGATCTTCGATGCCGAGCATTTCTTCGACGGTTATAAATCCGACCCGGACTACGCGTTGGCCTGCATCAAGGCGGCCTACGAGGCCGGTGCCCGTTGGATCGTGCTCTGCGACACAAACGGTGGCACGCTGCCAGACGAGATCGAGCGGATCGTGGGCGAGGTGGTCGAGCACGTCCCCGGCAGCCATCTAGGCATCCACGCACACAATGATACCGGAAACGCCGTTGCCAACTCACTGGCCGCGGTACGAGCCGGCGTGCGTCACGTCCAGGGAACATTGAACGGGTTGGGGGAGCGCTGCGGCAACGCAAATCTGATCTCGTTGATCGCGACCTTAAAGCTCAAGACGGACTTCGAGATCGGCGTCAGTGACGACAAGCTGGCCGAGTTGACCCGGGTCTCGCGGCTTTTGGATGAGCGCCTCAATCTGGCGCCCGATAAGCATGCCCCATACGTCGGGGAGAGCGCGTTCGCCCACAAGGGCGGCGCCCACGTCTCGGCGGTGGAGAAGGATCCGCGCACCTACGAGCACGTCGAGCCCGGGCAGTTAGGCAACCATCGGCACATCGTCGTCTCGGAGCAATCGGGGCGCTCCAACATCCTCTCGCGCCTGCAGGACATAGGCATCGCCATCGACGGCAAGGATCCCAAAGCGCAGCGTCTGGTGGAGGAGGTCAAGCAGCAGGAGTTCGAGGGCTATGCCTACGACGGCGCGGAGGCTTCCTTCGAGCTCTTGGCGCGCCGGGCCCTGGGCGGCGTCCCCGACTATTTCAACATCATTCGCTTCAGGGTCATGGACGAGCGGCGTTGGAACGCGCGCGGCGAGCTGGTGACCGAGTCCGAGGCCACGGTCATGGTCAAGGTGGGGACCGACAGCAGCTATCAGGTGGCCAACGGCAATGGTCCGGTCAACGCCCTCGATATCGCCCTGCGCAAGGCCCTGGTGCCGGTCTTCCCGCAGCTTGAGAGCCTCCATCTGGTCGACTACAAGGTGCGAATTCTAACACCACAAGCGGGCACCCGCGCGGTCACCCGGGTGATGATCGAAAGCGCCGACGACATCGGCCTTAGGTGGACCACTGTCGGCGTCTCCGGCAATATCATCGATGCCTCCTTCGACGCGCTGCGGGATAGCTATCGATGGAAACTGATGCGCGATGGTGCCGCCGACCCGGATGCCGAGAGCGGCGATTAGCGGCCGCCCGGTATTGCGATTGAGTACGGTTGAAGACCCATGTCCGGAACCGATCATAGACTGACACCTGACGGCACACCCGAGTTGGCGCCAGCAGTGATCCTGGTCGCCCCGCAGCTGGGCGAGAACGTCGGCATGGTGGCCCGGGCGATGCTCAACACCGGCCTTACGGAACTGCGTCTGGTGGCCCCGCGCGACGGCTGGCCGAACGAAGCCGCCTGGTCGGCGGCCTCGGGCGCCGATGCGGTGTTGGATGCGGCTCGGCTCTATCAAACCACCGCCGAGGCCAGTGCTGATCTGGAGCTGGTCTATGCCACCTCGACGCGGCTGCGCGGGCTGGTCAAGCGCGTTCTCGATCCGAGAGAGGCGGCGGTGCGGGCCAAGG
>JBFELD010000274.1:0-4102 GCA_041552375.1 Kiloniellaceae bacterium
CCACCTGTAGGGTCAGGGCCTCGGCACGTTCGCGCACCAGACCGCCATCGGGGCCATAGAAGAGAACGGCCCGCACAACCTCCGGCGGCGCGGCGAGAAATTGCGCGGCGCGGGCGGGTTGGATCTTCAACGGGCCAAGTCCTCTCTAAGACGAGCTATGTTTCCGCATAGGGCAAACGCTGGCGCGGGCTACTCCGGGGCGCGGTTGAAAAAGGTCGCCAGCCGGATCTTCATCGTGTCCGAGAGCGTTTCCAGCGTTCGCTCGCGGGCATCGAACTCGGAGACTTGCGTCGCATAGGGGTCTTCGAGAATGTCGTAACTGTTGGCCGAGCGCGCCCGCCCGCTATAGAGGACGGTCTCGCCCGACATATCGCGCAGCGCGTACTCGGCAACCATGGTGAGCTGCGCGCGCGTGGCGGTGGCGTCCTGCTGGATACCCAGTTCGGTGATCCGCTCGATCAGCTTGACCGAGAGCGTGTAGGAGGGCTCGATCGGCTGTCCCAGAGGGTTGAGCCGATCTCGCAGAAGGTTGTGCATCTGTTGCCCGGTGCGCTGGCGTATCGGCAGGACCATCACCCTCGCCAGCTCGTCATTCGCAGCCACACCCGTCTCGCTGTCGCGCCCGTAGAGCGGTTGAAAGCCGCAGGCAGCCAAGGCCAGGAGCAGCAGCAATAGGCTGGGCCAGGTGGTCGTCCGCCAAGATCCGGACATCGGGCTGGTCTCAAACCACGACATTGATGATACGCTTTGGAACCACGATGACATTGCGCGGCGACTTACCTTCCATTGCCCGCACGACGTTGGGGTGGGCGAGGGCCTCTTCTCGGATACGATCTTCCGGCGCATCGGCCTCGACGTCAATGGTCGCGCGCTTCTTGCCGTTGACCTGTATTGGTAGGGTGATGAGGGCCTGGGCGGTCAAGGCCTCGTCGGCTTGAGGCCAGGCCTCCTGGACGAGCATCGTCTCGTGACCCAGTTGTTGCCAAAGTTCCTCCGCCAGGTGTGGCATCATGGGGTTCATCAGGTGCACGAGGATCTCACAGGCCTCGCGCAGGGCCGAGCCTTCATCGGCCGCTTCGGGCGCCCCAAAGCCGGCGATTTCGTTGGACAGCTCGTGAATGCGGGCGACGGCACGGTTGAACCGGAACTGGTCGATATCCTCACCGACCGAGCGAAGTGCGCCGTGGGCCGAGCGCCGCAGAGCCAGGGCCCGTGCGCTGTTCGCGCCCGGTGCGCCGGCACCGCGTTCCGGTAGGTGGTCGAGAGCCTCGACGACTTGCCGCCATAGGCGCTGTACGAAGCGATAGGCGCCGGCGATGCCCTCGTCGGTCCACTCGAGATCGCGGTCCGGCGGACTATCGGAGAGCATGAACCAGCGCGCGGTATCGGCGCCGTACTCTTCGATTATGGCGGCCGGATCGACGGTGTTCTTCTTCGACTTGCTCATTTTCTCGACCCGCCCGAGGGTGACCGGTTGGCCCTCGAGGGTCTCGAAACCGCCATCGCCCACCGGGCGTACGTCCGTGGGGGTCAACCAGCGGCCTTCGGCGTCCTGGTAGGTGCGGTGGCAGACCATGCCTTGGGTGAAGAGGCCGGCGAAGGGTTCGTCGATCGCGAGGTGGCCGCAATCCCGCATGGCTCTGATGAAGAAGCGGGAATAGAGCAGATGCAGCACCGCGTGCTCGATCCCGCCTATGTACTGATCGACGGGCAGCCAATAGTCCACGGCCGCGCGGGCTATCGGCGCGTCGCTCCGCGGACTGCAGAAGCGGGCGAAATACCAGGACGAATCGACGAAGGTGTCCATGGTATCGGTGTCGCGCAGCGCCGCCTTGCCGCAGCTTGGACAGGCGACCTGTTTCCAGCTCGGGTGGTGGTCGAGGGGGTTGCCGGGCTTGTCGAAGGTGACGTCGTCGGGCAGCAGCACCGGCAAGGTCTCGCGGGGGACCGGGACGGTGCCGCAGTCGGCGCAATGGATGACCGGGATCGGGCAGCCCCAATAGCGCTGGCGCGAGATGCCCCAGTCGCGCAGCCGGAACTGAACGACGCCATTCCCGCTGCCCAGTTCCTCGAGGCGGGCGATGACCCGACGCTTTGCGTCCTCGACGCCCAGGCCATCGAGGAACTCCGAGTTAATGGCCACGCCGTCACCGACGAAGGCCTCGTCCTCGATGCGGAAGCTCGTGGCATCCGCGCCCTCGGGCAGGATCACGGGAATGACGCCCAGGCCGTAGCGATTGGCGAAGTCCAAATCGCGCTGGTCGTGCGCGGGACAGCCGAAGATGGCGCCGGTACCATAGTCCATGAGGACGAAGTTGGCGATGTAAAGCGGCAGCTCCAGATCCTCGACCAGTGGGTGGCGGACCTTCAGGCCGGTGTCGTAGCCCCGTTTCTCGGCGGTCGCGATCACTTCCTCGCTGGTGCCCAGGGGGTGGCACTCGGCGATGAACGCGGCGGCTTCGGGGTCGCCGGCGGCGATCTGCGCGGACATCGGATGGTGCGGGGACAAGGCGCAGAAGGAGGCGCCGAAGAGGGTATCGGGCCGGGTGGTGAAAACCTTGAGCTTGCGGTCGTCTCCAATGACGGGAAAATCGATCTCCGCGCCTTCGGACCGGCCGATCCAGTTGGCCTGCATCAAGCGAACTTTTTCCGGCCAGCGCGGCATGTCCTCGAGGCGTTCCAGCAGGCTTTCGCTGTAGGCCGTGATGCGGAAGAACCACTGTGCCAGCTTGCGCCGTTCCACCGGCGCACCGGAGCGCCAACCGCGGCCGTCGATGACCTGTTCGTTGGCCAGCACGGTTTGGTCGACTGGGTCCCAGTTGACCCACGACTCTTTGCGATAGGCCAGTTCTTGTTCCAAAAAGTCGAGGAACAGGACCTGCTCGTGCCGGTAATAGTCCGGGTGGCAGGTTGCGATCTCGCGATCCCAGTCGAGGGACAGTCCCATTCCTTGAAGCTGGCCGCGCATCACGGCGATGTTCTCATAGGTCCACTTCGCGGGGTGGACCCCTTTTTCCATTGCCGCGTTCTCGGCCGGCAGGCCGAAGGCGTCCCAGCCCATGGGGTGAAGGACGTTGAAGCCGCGCGCGCGCTTGTAGCGGGCCACCACGTCGCCCATGGTGTAGTTGCGCACATGGCCCATGTGGATGCGCCCCGAGGGGTAGGGAAACATCTCCAGGACATAGTACTTGGGCTTATCCGGGTCATCCGCCGCGGCAAAGCAGCTTGCATCACGCCATGCGGCCTGCCACTTGGCTTCGGTTTCTTTGACGTTGTAGCGCTGGCTCATGGGGTCCAACCTGAAGATCTGACATCGTGCCGCCGCGCGCGCGTTCGCCGGGCCTTTGGCGTCATATAGCCCATTGCCGCGCGTCGGGAAACCGAAACGGCGATGATCCGCAAGACCTGCGGCGGGGCTCTAATGCCTGGGCTCTATTGCAAGGAGGCGATGCGCAACTGGCGCGCGCGCGTGAGGATCGCGTTCTCCAAGTCGATCGGCGTTTGGGTTCCGACCTCCGCATCCACCCAATCACCGTCGTTGAGGCGTTGCTGGCGGAAGACCGACGCGCGCAGGCCATCGGCGCGCAGATCGCGGCCGAGGATGAAGACGTTGACCTTGAAGCGCTCGTCTTGTGACTGCGGCGGTGTGTACCAATCGGTGATGATCACGCCGCCGAAGGGGTCGGCGGAGGCGAGAGGCATGAAGGAAATGGTATCCAGCGAGGCGCGCCAGAGATAGCTGTTGACGCCGATGCCGCCGCCGCCAGTGTTGGGCACGGTCTCGTCGCCGCCGAGGATGTTGAGGCCGCCCTCGCCGAAGACGCTGGAGCGCTCCTCATACATGCTCCCGGTCGACTTGCGGTTATCGTCTTCCGGATAAACGGTCTTGCCGTCGCTCTCGCAGGCTGCCAATCCGAATGCCAAACAGGCAGCCAACGCGGCAATCACGTGACGCTTCATCACCGAACCGATCCTTTCAATACATAACCCGGCGCGGGCCTTGTTGCCGCGACTCGACGGGTGCAGTCCAGAACATACCGTGATCTTCGCCCGGATTCCAGTGCCATTCCAAGCTCATCTAAGCCTGCCAACCCTGTTCGGC
>JBFELD010000275.1:0-4097 GCA_041552375.1 Kiloniellaceae bacterium
AGTTTTGTAATAATATTACCAAAAACAAGCGTGGTTCGGGCACGGGCCGGCTCGGTCCAACGCATAGAATCACCTCATAGAGACTGCGCGGCGATTGGGGAGGACGGCCATGCGCCGTGTCAAGCTGGATCGGATCGACCTGCAGATCCTGAAGGATTTGCAGGAGGATGGTCGAATGACCAATGTCGAGCTCTCGCGCCGGGCGGGGATCTCGGCGCCTCCCTGTCTGCGTCGTGTGCGGGCGTTGGAGGAGGCTGGCTTCATCAAGGGTTATCATGCCGAGGTCGACGGCGAGGCGTTGGGTTTCGAGGTCGGCTTTTTCGCGTTGGTCGGATTGGATAATCAGTCGGATGCGGTGCTTGCTCAATTCGAGGCCATGGTCGGCGCTTGGGTGGAGGTACGCGAGTGCCATATGGCGCGGGGCCCGCATGACTTCGTGCTCCGCTTGGTGGCGCGCAACACCGCCCATGAGAACAGGTTGACCGAGCGCTTGACGGCGGCGCCGCACGTCGCGACGGTGCAGACCATTCAGGTCATCCGCAGCTCCAAGGTACGGCCGGGCGTGCCGATCGAGGCCGACGGCGACGACGAGGCGTCCTAGATTACGCGCGGAACCGGTCTTACTTGAAGTCGATGGTGATGATGGTGAAGGCCTTCTCGCCCTTGGGCGTGGCGACCTCGACGCTATCGTCGACCTGCTTGCCGATGAGGGCGCGGCTGAGTGGGGCCGTAATCGACAGGCGGCCGTTCTTGATGTCAGCCTCCATCTCGCCGACGATTTGGTAGGTCACCTCCTCATCGGTGTCCTCGTCGGCCAAGGTCACGGTCGCCCCGAAGGTAACGGTGTCGCCGCTCAGTGAGGCGACGTCGATGACCTGCGAGCGCGCGATCTTGTCCTCCAGCTCGGCGACACGGCCTTCGATGAACCCCTGACGCTCGCGTGCGGCGTGATACTCCGCATTTTCGGAGAGATCACCATGCTCGCGCGCCTCGGCGATCGCCCGCACGACCTCGGGCCGGGCGGTGGTCTTCAAATGATGCAGCTCTTCTTTCAGGCGCTCGAACCCGGCTGCGGTCATCGGTACTTTTTCACTCATGTATCGGAGCCTCACAAGGCAGGCGTCACCCCTTCGGAAGCGTGATATCCCAACGCCCCTCGAGCGATGACGCTAAAAAACCCCTGTAAAGTAGGACTGCAACGGCGCCACTTCAAGACGTCCCTTGCGCATGGCCTTGATCGCCTGCACGGCCGCGGCGGCGCCCTTGACCGTGGTGTAGTAGGGGATCGATTGATTGAGGGCGCCGCGCCGCAGGGAAAAGCTGTCGGCGATGGCCTTTTGACCCTCGGTGGTATTGAAGACCAGCTGAACACGGCCGCTTTTCATCGCATCGACGATGTGCGGCCGTCCTTCGCGGACCTTCTTGATACGCTCTACCTCGATGCCTTGCTCGGTAAAGAAGTCGGCCGTGCCCGAGGTGGCAAGGATGCCGTAGCCAAGATCCAACAGCTCGCGCGCGATCGGCGCCATGGCGGCCTTGTCGCCGTCCTTGACGGAGATGAAGATCGTGCCGTCCTCGGGCAGGTCCGCCGCACAGGCGATTTGCGCCTTTAGGAAGGCCCGGTCGAAAGAGCTGTCGAGGCCCATGACCTCGCCCGTCGAGCGCATTTCCGGGCCCAGCATGACATCGACGCCGGGGAAGCGGGCGAAGGGGAAGACCGCCTCCTTGACCGCGATGTGGTCGCGGCGCGTGGCCTCGAGCGCGAAGTCGGCGAGCTTGGCCCCAGCCATGACCCGCGCGGCGATCTTGGCGATCGGCACGCCGGTGGCCTTGGCGACGAAGGGCACCGTGCGGCTGGCGCGGGGGTTGACCTCGAGCACGTAGAGATCGTCGTTCTGGAGCGCGAACTGCACGTTCATCAGGCCGACGACGCCAAGGCTCAAGGCCAGGATCTCGGCCTGACGGCGGATCTCCTCGATACTGGCGTCGCTCAAGCTGTGCGGCGGCAGCGAGCAGGCGCTGTCGCCGGAATGGATGCCGGCTTCCTCGATGTGCTCCATGATGCCGGCGACGAAGACTTGCGAACCGTCCGAGACGGCATCGACGTCGACCTCCACGGCATCGCGCAGATAGCGGTCGATCAGGACCGGATTGCGCCCGGAGACCTTGACGGCGCTCCCGATATAGGTGTCCAGATGGCCGGCGTCGTAGACGATCTCCATGGCCCGGCCGCCCAGGACGTAGGAGGGGCGGATCAAGACCGGGTAGCCGACCCGCTCGGCCACCGCCAGGGCCTCTTCGCGCGAGGTCGCGGTGCCGTTGGCCGGCTGCTTCAGGCCCAGTTCGGCCAGGAGCTTTTGGAAACGCTCGCGGTCCTCGGCCAGGTCGATGGCGTCCGGTGAAGTGCCGAGAATGGGAACGCCGGCCTCGGCCAGCGCGTGCGCCAGCTTCAACGGCGTCTGGCCGCCGAATTGAACGATGACGCCCTGGAGCGTGCCCTTGGCGCTTTCCGTGCGGGCGATCTCGATCACGTCTTCGGCCGTCAGCGGCTCGAAGTAAAGCCGGTCCGAGGTGTCGTAGTCGGTCGAGACGGTCTCCGGGTTGCAGTTGACCATGATGGTTTCCAACCCGGTCTCGGAGAGGGCGTAGGCGGCATGAACGCAGCAGTAGTCGAACTCGATCCCTTGGCCGATTCGGTTCGGCCCGCCGCCGAGGATCATGACTTTCTGGCCATCGCCGGGCGCGGCCTCGCAGCGCTCAGTGCTGGGGCCCGCCTGCCAGGAGAAAGGATGCTCGTAGCAGGAATACATGTAAGGCGTGGCGGAGGGGAATTCGCCGGCGCAGGTGTCGATGCGCTTGAAGACGGGGCGCAAGTCGAGCGCGCGGCGCGCCTCGGTGACCTCGGCCTCCGTCGAGCCGCTGAGCTCGGCCAGCCGTTCGTCGCTGAACCCTTGTTGTTTCAACCTCAACAGCTCGTCGCGGTCGGTTGGCAGCCCCTGCCGCTTCACCTCGCTCTCGCTTTCAAGAATCTCGGCGATCCGCTCCAGGAACCAGGGGTCGTAGTGGGTGATGGCGGCGACCTCGCTCAGCGCCATCCCCAGGCGAAGGGCCTGGGCGATCTTCAGGATGCGATCCGGGCTGGGCGTGTCGAGCTCCGCGCGCACCGCGTCCCAGTCCGGGGTGTCGCCCGCGGCGCCGGCGCCGGAGAATTCGGCCTCGTTCAGGCCGGTGAGGCCGGTCTCCATCGACCGCAGCGCCTTTTGCAGGGACTCGGCGAAGGACCGCCCGATCGCCATCGCTTCCCCGACCGACTTCATCGAGGTGGTCAGCAGAGGCTCGGCCCCGGGGAACTTCTCGAAGGTGAAGCGGGGCATCTTGGTGACGACGTAGTCGATCGTCGGCTCGAAGGAGGCCGGCGTGACCTTGGTGATGTCGTTGTCCAGCTCGTCCAACCGATAACCGACGGCCAAGCGGGCCGCCACTTTGGCGATGGGAAAGCCGGTTGCCTTGGAGGCCAGGGCGGAGGAGCGCGAAACGCGCGGGTTCATCTCGATCACGACCATCTGCCCGTCTTCGGGGTTGATGGCGAACTGCACGTTGGATCCGCCGGTGTCGACGCCGATCTCGCGCAGGACGGCGATCGAGGCGTTGCGCAGCACCTGATACTCCTTGTCGGTCAGGGTCAGCGCCGGTGCCACGGTGACCGAGTCGCCGGTGTGGACTCCCATCGGGTCGACGTTCTCGATCGAGCAGATGATGATGCAGTTGTCCGCGTGGTCGCGGACCACTTCCATCTCGTACTCTTTCCAGCCGAGGACCGACTGCTCGATCAGCACCTCGCTCGTCGGCGAGGCGGCGATGCCGCCCTTGACGATATTTTCGAATTCGTCGGGGTTGTAGGCGATGCCGCCGCCGGTCCCGCCCAGAGTGACTGCGGGCCGAATGATGGTCGGCAGGCCGATCGCGGGCAGGGCCTGCTCGGCCTCCTCCCAGGTCCTTACCAGTTGAGATCGGGGGCAGTCCAAACCGATCCCGCGCATCGCTTCGCGGAATTGCTCGCGGTCTTCGGCCTTGTCGATCACGTCCGCCTTCGCGCC
>JBFELD010000276.1:0-4094 GCA_041552375.1 Kiloniellaceae bacterium
CCGCCTCGTCTCGATGCCAGCGCCGAAGATCTGGTCGAACACCGTGGCCGCGTCCTGGGCCTGACCGCTCTGGTCGGTCTTGCCGGCCTGCCGCAAGTCACGCTGCCCTCTGCTCACCATCAAGGCTGCCCGCTGGGTCTCTCGCTGATCGGCCCCAGGGGTGGCGATTCGATGCTGCTCGCGCTGGCAGGCTCCCTGGCCGATTAGGCCATAGCCCTCGCACCCTTTACCGCCCGGCGCGCTCGTGGCAAGACTTGCCTCCCTGGGATAGGAACCGACGAGACGACCCATGACCGCGAGAGCACGCTCTAGCTCGAAAGGAGCGGTCGCCTGTGGACATCCGGAGACCGCCGCCGCCGCGGCCGAGATTCTCGCCGACGGCGGCAGCGCCTTTGATGCCGTGCTCGCCGCCATGGCGGCCGCCTGCGTCGCCGAACCGGTCCTGGCCTCGCTCGCCGGCGGTGGGTTCTTGCTCGCCCATCCCGCCGAGGGACCGGCCCGGGTCTATGATTTCTTCGTCGATACGCCGCTCGTGCCCCGCGATGAGCGCGACATCGATTTCTATCCGGTGCTGGCCGATTTCGGCACCGCAACCCAAGAGTTTCATATCGGCCTGGGCGCCATGGCCACGCCCGGCGCGCTGGCCGGCTTTTTCAAAGTCCACGAGGATTTGGCCAGCCTACCGGCGCACCGGTTGGTCGAGCCGGCCCGGAGGATTGCCCGCGAGGGCTTTACCGTCGGCCCGATGGATCACTTTCTCTATACCGTAGTCGGTCCCATCCTCCTGGCGAGCGAGGAGCTTCGCAGCCGCTTCGGCGAGCAGAGCGATCCGACGACGCCCGTCGCTCCTGGTAAACGTCTGTCTCAGCCGGAGCTGGCCGATGCTCTCGCGGCCTTCGCCGAGGAGGGCGCCGATTTGCTCTATCAAGGAGAGCTCGGCGAGCGGCTCATCCACCTGTGCCGCGAGGAAGGCGGTCAGCTGACGCGCGAGGATCTGGCGCACTACCGCGTCGAGGTGCGACGTCCCCTCCAGGTGCGCTACCGCGACGCGATGATCCAGACCAACCCGCCCCCTTCCGCCGGTGGGATTCTCATCGCCTTCGCCCTGGATCTGCTGGATGGCGCGGGCCTGCCGGACCTCGACCCTCTGGCCAGCCTGGGCGCACTGGCGCGGGCTATGGACCTGACCAACAAGGCGCGGTTGGAGGCGCGGCTGCACGAGGCGAGCGGCGAGGATGCCGAGCGCGCGGCCACCGAGCGTCTGTTCGATCCAAGCCTGCTGAAGCGCTATCGTGAGACCCTTCTCGGTCGTCCCTTCACGGCGAGGGGCACCACCCACATCTCGGTCGCCGATGCCGCCGGCAACCTGGCGGCGATGACGCTATCGAACGGCGAGGGCTGCGGGCGGCTCCTACCGGGCACGGGGATCCTGCTGAACAATATGCTCGGTGAGGAAGACCTGAGCCCGGCCGGCTTCCATCGCTGGCAACCGGGTACCCGCATGGCCTCGATGATGGCACCGACCATCGCCGAGGCCGGGTCGGGCCGCGTCTCGGCGCTCGGCTCCGGCGGGTCGAATCGCATCCGCAGCGCCATCCTGCAGGTCGTCCTGCACTTGGTCGACCGAGGCGCCTTGGCCCGGGACGCGGTCGAGGCGCCACGCCTGCACATCGAGGGACCGCAGGCTAATATCGAGTCCGGCTTCCCGAAGGGCGGCGAGGCATTGATGGCCGAGCTATTCCCTGAAGTTCGCGCCTGGCCCGAGCGCAATCTTTTCTTCGGCGGCGTTCATGTGGTCACGCGCGATCCCTCGGGCCAATTCGAGGCTGCCGGCGATCCCCGGCGCGGCGGCGTCGCGCGGCTGGTGTAAGACCCTCTCGGGTCGGCCCCGTGACCAGCGACTATCTGACGGTGATGCAGCTACAAGGCGCGAGCTGGGACACTTTCTGCGAGACGCTGCCCATCAGCAGGCCGCGTAGGCTTCCAATGCCGCGCGAGCCCATGACGATGAGGTTGACCTTCTCGGTTTCCACATGGCGGAGGATCCGTTCCGCCGGATCACCATCCTCCAGATCTCCGGTCACGTCCCTGGCCCCGTGCTCACGTGCGTCGCGCACGGCGCGTTCGAGCAGCTTTTCGCCGAGCTTGCGGCTGATCTCCGCATCGCCGCCATTGCTTGGATGCAGGGTCGCCGCGCGCTGGCCTTCCAGCAAATTGGGATGCGACTCCAAGCCATACTCCACAGCCGCCAAGTGCCGCAGCGCCTCGGGGAGGCGACCTTCGGGACACACATAGAGAAGCTTGACCTTGGCGTCGTACTTGCTGGCGATATCGCCGGCCAGTTCGACCGCTTTTTGCGCGTGCTCCGAGCCATCGATGGGCACGAGTATCGTCTTGATCATGGGGCTGCCCTCCCAACCTGAAAACGAGTGGCAGCAATGATGGCCCGGGGCCGCCCACCGGTCGTTGAGCCAGATCAAGTTCGGCTTTGGGGCTACTCGTCGTAAGCGATGAGGGTGGAAACCGGCACCCGGAGGCGCTGTCGGCCGCCGAGGAACGTGAGCTCGATGATGCAGGCCGCCCCCTCCACCGTGGCACCCAGCTTGCCCAGCAGCTCGCAGGCCGCGGCCATGGTCCCGCCGGTGGCAAGAAGGTCGTCGAGGACGACCACGCGCTGACCCGGCTCGACCGCGTCGGCCTGCACCTCGATGCTGTCCTGGCCGTATTCCAGATCATAGGTATGGGGCACGGTGGCGCCGGGCAGCTTGCCCTTCTTGCGTACCATGATGAAACCGAGGCCCATCTTGAGGGCGAGCGGCGCCGCCACCAGGAAGCCACGCGACTCGATGCCGGCCAAGACGTCCGGGCGATGCGGCGCCACCACGCGCTCCAGACCCTCGACCGTCGCCGCCCAGGCCGCCGAATGAGCGAGCAGGGTCGAAATGTCGTAGAAGAGGATCCCCGGCTTCGGAAAGTCCGGGATGGTCCGAATGTGATCTTTGATGTCCATGCCGCTCTCGCGCCGCCCCCTGTGGCCCCAAGACGGCGCCGATCCTAGCCGCGCCGGGGCGCGCCGACAATGCCGGACGTTCGGCCTGAGCTCCGGCGCGAACCGGGCGGCTCATTTTCGCCTTGCGCGGACGCGAAGAGGTTGGATCATAGGGCCTAGGTATGTGTCAGGAGTGTTCAAGTCCATGCCCAAACGTATGATCATCATCGATGGCGTCCTAAAAGTCATCGGTATCGCGACCACCGTTCTATCCCTTCTCGTCGCGGCGGCGATGTTCATGACCTGGTCGACACCTTATCCGATGCTGTTCAAAGAACTCGGCATCGACCCCTCGCTTCGGCTCGAGGCAGTCGTCGGCGCCCTGCCCGTCGCTATCGGCGGCACTGTCATCGGCTGCCTCATCCTCGGCTTCGCGGCGCACCTTCGCCTGCTCGACGAGATCCGCATGCAGGGCGAGGTCGCGCTGATGCGCGACGAGATGCTGGGCGGAGAGGCGGTCTATACCAGCGACGACGAGGCGCGCGGGATCGAGCAGGTCCACGACGGCACCTTCCTCGCCGAGGGCCGGGCCTTCAAGACGCTCGCCGCCGCGCGCGCCTATCTGGGTTTCCTCTCCAGTCTGCGGACGTGAGGGCGGCCGGAGCGGCGTCGCGCATGCCGGGATAATCCATAAGGATGAGCCACCCGGTTCGCCCTTGCGCCCACCCGCCGGCCCGCGATCATGGGCACCCTCATGTCACAGTATGTAAGGGGAGTACGCCCATGACCGAACGCACGACCGTTGTCGATCGCGTTCTCAAAATCATCGGCATTGTGATCATTGTCCTATCAATCTTGGCCGCCTTAGTCATGCTCGTGTACGGCCAAGCCCTCATCTCTCAGTATCAACAGATCCTCGGAAGAAATGACCCCACCATTAGAGACACCTTGACCACATTGCGTGCCGTGTCGACGCTTGGTCCACTTGCCATAACAATTAGCGGCATCGTCACGGGAAGCCTCTTCGTCGGCTTCGCGGCGATCATCCGTCTGCTGGACGAAATACGTGGTCTTTGCGGAACTGCGGTAACGCGTGGACCGGGAC
>JBFELD010000277.1:0-4093 GCA_041552375.1 Kiloniellaceae bacterium
GGTGAAATGGCGTCAAATTCGTCTGAGTTCGGGTGTGAAAGCCAGGCAAAGCGCCAGAACGGCTGCGATCGCAAACCCGTTGATGGTCATCGCCAGGTCGACGCCGGCCGCCGCCGCGAGCAGGCCCATCTCCAGATGACCGAGCGGTGCCGTTCCGATCGCGAAGGTCCAAGAGCCCATGGCCCGTCCGCGCAGACGATCGGGAACCGAAAGCTGCATGATGGATTGGGTGAATATGTCCCAGCCAGAAATGGCCGCCGCCGTCATCCCCAATAGGATGAGCGTCAAGACGAGCCCGTCGACGCTACCCAGGGCGATCAAAGAGCCACTCAGTAGAAGAATCGAAGCGACATAAGGGAAAATTTTTTTACGGCGTGACGGCAGCAGAAGAATAAGCAGCCCCATCACCAAACCTCCGCAGGCCTGGGCGGC
Organism: Kiloniellaceae bacterium; assembly: GCA_041552375.1. Lineage (GTDB taxonomy): Bacteria > Pseudomonadota > Alphaproteobacteria > Kiloniellales > Kiloniellaceae > JAJFGK01. Next base: position 433 of record JBFELD010000277.1, read on the forward strand.
ATGCATCCAGCCCAGACCCACGGCACCCATTGAGAACCGCACCTCGGCCAATTCAGGTAAGGCGGAATAGAGCGAGGGACCGAAGATCTCGATTGCCGCCGTCACGCCGGTTAGGACCAAGAGCACCCGGTTCAGCAGAAGTTCCTTCAAGATCGCTTTCAGGTTCTGCAGGATCGGATCGGAATCGCGTTGTTGGAAAATGACGCCTTCCCACTTTCCCAGTAATGCGCCAAGTGCCAATAGATGAGCCATCGCCATGAGAAACAACGCCCAGGACAGCCCCAGCCGATCGGCGATCATGCCGCTTGCAAGCGCCCCTCCCAGCATCCCGAGGCGCATCGCAATTGATATCCCGGCAAGGGCGGGCGTTACATGCATTGCGCCAGCAAGGTCGTAGGTGAAGCTTAAGCGCACTGGGCTGTGCAATGCGCGCAGCGTGCCCAGCATCACGGTGAGGGCAAACAGGCTAATAACGCGCGGATTCCACATCGAAAACAGGAGGGCGAAAACTCCAAGCCCTAAAGCCGCGGCAACCTCCAAGGCGCAGATCAGCCGGCGCCGGTCCACCCGATCCGCCAGTCCGCCGGTCAATATCCCCAACAGCACCATCGGCAGGAAGTAAAGTGCAAACGCCGTGCCGACCCAGGCGGAGGTCCCGGTAAGCTCCAGGATCGACCAGCCGATCAAGACGAAATCGCCGCCATAGCTCACGGAGTTAAAAAGCGAGTTTAGCCAAAGCCGTCGGTACGGCGTGCTTCCTAGCACGGCCTTCATTGCTCGGAGTTGTTAGAAAAGAGGTGCGGTTCGATCACCAGGTCGATGTCGGCAACCCGCTCTGTGATGCCACAACTTGCATAGCTTGCGAGGTTACGGCGCCATCGCGCTGGATCTAGCCTGCCGAGAGGCTCGCATTCCTCTTGTCCACAAACGTACCGGCCGATGGACTCAAGGATCGCCCGGTTTTCGGTAGGGTCCGCGTGTTCGGTTGAATGCGCCGCGACGCATACTGCTGCTTCATCCGGGTGGGCGAGGACCTGGCGCCAGCCTTCAAACGTTGCTCGCAGGAAGGTTCGCAGGAAGTTCTTGCGATGGGCGATGCTTTGCACACTCGCAAAAATCACCTGCGAATGCGGATCGAGATTCGGATGGCTCAGGGGGATCAGTTCGGCCTCAAAGCCGCTCTTGGCGAGAGCTTGCGCTTCGGTGATCGCGTAGCCCTGAACCGCGTCAAAACGACCTTCGACCAGGTCCTCCAAGGACCAGTCCCCGACCGCGAGATCGACGCTTTTCGGGTCTATGCCGTTCAATTTGAGAAGCGGCACCAAGAGGTACATCCCGTCGCCATGCATGGCGACCCGGCGCCCGGGCAGATCCGCAAGGGTCTTGATGGGGCCGCAGCGCGCGGTGATCAGGACGAGGGGGGTTTGCTTCAACATGGCGGCGACGACGCGCACGGGCTTGCCGGCCATGGCCGCGCGCACGATCAGGTTTTCCTCGATCGAGCCGGCGGCACAGTCGTTCTCCAAAACCAGATCTATGAGGTCTTTGCGCGGTTGAGCGCTGGGCGGCAGGAGCTGCACCTCCAGCCCGGCCTGGCGGTATAGGTCTTTTTCGCGGGCCCAGATCGGCCCGGCGAACTGGCAATTGAGCTCCCAGTCCAGGAAGAAGGTGAAGGCCCTCATCCGGTGGAGCCTGCCGTCGACACCGGGTTGAAAAACAGCGCCAGGAACTCGAAGCCGTCACTCGGGTGACCAAAGTACTCAGCATGGTCGGCACGGAAGGCGGCCTCGCTGACTTCGCCCGATACCGCCGGGTCACGGCGCCACAATGCCTCCGGTAAGTCACCCCAGCGGGCCAACTCGACAGCCGTCAAGCGGACCGCGACTCGGGGCTGGCAGCCCGCATCATAGACCTGATAAACGGCCCCGACGTGAAGGGCGGTGTTGTAGTCATCGATGCCCGCGCTTTCCTCGAGGCGGCGCACCGTCGCCGTCTTGCGACCGTCGATGATTTGCTCGATCAAGCGGCGATCCAACCATTGCATCCGATGTTTCATGGCTGGCGATCGGGGGTCGGTGCTCAAGTCGCCACCTTTGGCGCGGGAACCAGGTGCTCATAGCCTTTTTGCTGGTGAAATCTCTCCTGTAAGTGCCAGCCGTAGGTGCCGGTGACACTCTCCGAAGATGGTGCCCCAGCCGTCATCGGCGCAAGCTGGGCGCCCAGGGCCGGCTCGAGGAAGAAGCCGATCGACTGGCGGGGAGCCCCGTGGTCGATGACGCGATGTGGTGTGGCGGGCACCTTCCCCCCTGTCATGATCTCGAACACCGTGCCCAGGTGCACCGAAAGGCAGTCTTTGATCATCGGCACATCTCGCCAACGACCGTCCGGCGCTTGGGCTTGGAGCCCTGGATGGCGCTGCCAAAGGATGGAGACTCCCGCGGCATCGGTATGCCGTCCCGTGGCGAGGGGCAGCGTTTCTTCGTCCCCGTGACGGGTGTCGGGCATCTCATTCGTAATGCGCGTATCCTTCGGTTTGGCGGGATAGTTGAGCAGGCGCAAGGTCGAGTTGCCTTCACGAAAGCGCGCCTTGAGCTGGCGATCCGAGAATCCGGCAAAGCGGCCTGCCGAGAGCATGACGGCCATGGCGATTCCATTAAGATGAGCGTAGTACGCGCGCATGGCCTCCTTCCAACCCGGACAAGGCTCTGCTTCAGGCCAGATGTTCTCTTCCGAGAAGACCGCCATGCCCTCTATAGCCGGGCCACCAAAGGGCTTTTCCGGTCCTATGTCATAGATCTCGTTATAGGCCCAACCATCCGGTTCGAGAAACGCGGCGTAACCGCGATAGACCGTCTTGCCCTCGGGATCGGTGGCCTTCGAGGCGACGGCGCGTTTTTCCGCCTCGGAAAGCTCGAAGAAGGACAGCATTTTGAGCGCGCGCTCGTCGACCTTGTCCGCATCAGGATAGTTCGAGATGACAAAGCCGCCTTGGTCCATAAGCGCGCGGCCGATGCGTCTGTCCGTAGCCTTGCAGTCTCCAGGGCCGCCTTTGAACAATAATGCTATATCTATGGTGATGAGATCAGCCATGGCACTCCTCTTCGCTCGCGCAAAGCCGGGCCGGGTGAATGATCACGCGGCGCCGATGGCCCTTTACGAACCTGCCAAGTGCCAGTTGGCTTCGATGGCAGAATGCCGCCAACCGCTCATTCCTGTCAATCGGTGACGACGGCCTTGAGAGGCAATGCCCTACCGGCTTGTTATCATCCCACACACCGGGAAATTGCCGCTCGTGAGGCTTGGGAGGGACCCCATCCATTCCCATCGCAACGGCTGCATCTGGCTATTCCCAGACATTAGAAGGGGTGCGTCGAGGCGTCTGCTTAGACCCTGTATCAGGACATCGAGAATCAGCTAGTCCGCTTTTCCAGAATTGGCGACCGCTTATCCACCGACAGCAGCCGTCTAATGTCGGCTCCCGTTACGACGGCAACTGACCCAGCCTGTGTGAAAACGCGAATGCTGGTATGATTCCCTTGTACGATTCGCGGGGGGACAGGATGAAGCGTTTCGTTGAGGGGGTTGATCGCGACCAGGCGACGCTTTTCCCGGAATGCCTTGAAGATTGGGTCGAGGAGAACAACGCGGTCCGGGTTATCGA
>JBFELD010000278.1:0-4090 GCA_041552375.1 Kiloniellaceae bacterium
ACGTCCCCGGCAGCGGCGGGATCGACCGCCGACAAAGCGATAATGAACCCCAGGACAGTGCCGATCAGACCGAGCAACACGAGACTGTTGGCGATGTAGCGGACGATAATGATCCGGTCGGCGGCCGCCATCCGGCAACTGGTGGCCGCGATCGCCCGACTGCTGGCGTCCCGTCCGGCCACCTCTCTCAGGTAGGTCGACGCCCACGACCGTCGTACCGGGTCGAAGTTCACTGCGGCGCTCAGCTCGGCGCCGACACGCCAAACCTTGTAGACACAGATCGCCAACCCGCCGATGAAAACGCCGAATATGGCGATGGACATGCCCGTCCCATCGGCCTCGAGAATTGTGAAGATCCAGCCCTGATGATAGGCGGCCGCCAGCAGCGCGAAACCGGTCAGATTTATCAGCGCAAGCTGCAGGACAAGGTGATGATAGGGCGTTGGGGTGCGTGGTGCGGCGCTTGGGTCGCTGTCGACGGCATCGCGAACGAGCTGTTGGGCCAAGCGCGCCGCATTACCCTGGGGGGCCCGTCGTGCCGGACGGCCGTGCCCGGGTCCGGGCGGGTCCCCGACGACTTGCGGCCAATCCTCGTTACCATGGGGCTTGAACATAGAACTATTCAATCGGGTTTAATCATGAGGTTTCAGTTTTCGTTAATCAAACTTTAAACGGGCGTTGGTTGACGATTGGTTAACGCCCATCTGGGCGTCCTGCTGCCTGTTGACAGAACCGGTCGGGTTCGGGGATATCGGGTTAGGGAACTCCTTAGCGACACATCCGCCGCCGACACCACACCGGAGGTCCGCGTCCTCATGCTTTCGAGCCGCCTCGTCGGAACCGGGCGCAATGCCAAGATTATGGCCGCCGTCGGCGCCGCCTTCTGGGGCGTTTATTGGATACCGCTGCGCGCGCTTGACGAGGCCGGTGTGACGGGCGGATGGGCCTCGCTGGTCTTTTTCCTGGGACCTCTGATCATCTGCCTTCCGGTCATGATCTGGCGGTGGCGCTTCATCCGACGCGGCGGGTTGAGCTTGCTGCTTTCCGGGCTGATCGGCGGCACCTCCATGGTCCTCTACAACGATGCGCTCATCTTCACCGAGGTGGTGCGCGCCATGCTGCTCTATTATTTGACGCCGATCTGGGGCGGCCTTCTGGGCTATGTCTTGCTGGGGGAGCCCATCACGCGCGTGCGCTGGGCCGCCTTCGGGCTTGGCTTCTTCGGCCTCATGGTGATCTTGGGCATCGACAGCGGCGTGCCGCTACCCCGCAACACCGGCGACTGGATGGCGCTCGCCTCGGGCCTGATATGGGCCTACTTCACGGTGCGGCTGCGGCAGAACGAAACGGTGGAGGCCGAGGATCTCACCCTCAGCTACTTCCTCGGCGGCTCAATCTTCGGGCTCCTGGCTTGCGCCTTCCCGTTTTCCGGCGCCGGGTCGCCGCCCGACCCGCACATCATCATCTCTGTCCTGCCCTGGCTCGTCCCGGCCTTGCTGTTCATCGTCATGACCTCGGCCTTCCTGGTGATCTGGAGCGGGCGTTTGCTCAACCCGGGGCTGCTCGGCATACTGTTCATGACCGAAATCTCCGTGGGCACCGTCTCCGCCGCATTTCTCGCCGGCGAGCCGTTTGGCTTGCGCGAGATCCTCGGTGTTTTCTTCATTACCGGCGCCGGCCTGCTCGATGCGCTTTGGCCGGAAGGAGGTTTGCGCCGGCGCGGCTAGCGCTCACCCCCGAAAGCGAAGCGCACGCGGGCAATGCGTAGCCATCCGATTTTCCGAGAAGTTTTGCCAGTGTTTTCGATCCCTCAACCGTCGAGGAGCGATGCACGGCCTTGTTAGAGCGGGATACGGAACGAAACCCCGAATGTAAGAAGCGCCATACTTTGCCGCGGTTGCCAGCCATCGGCCTACTCCTGCTCGTCCTCTCCGGCTGCTCCACCGGGCCCGAGGTGACCGATCATGACATCACGCTGGAGAGCGCCTACGACGGCACACCCCTCGTCGCGGCCACCGATGCGATGGTCGGCGTTCACTATGATGCTGGGCTATTCAACGAAGCCATGAGCCTCGACATCCGCGAGGGTCGCGACACGGAGCGCTACCGCTTCGTCGCGGGGCCGCGGACGGTCGAACTCTTCGAGCGCATCTTCACAGCCCTGTTCCGAGACCACAGAAGAGTTTCCGGGCGCCCTCCCTTGGAGGAGGACAGTGACGGTCTCGACGGTGTGCTGGAGGTCAGGCTCGCGCACGTTTCCTCCTATGCCATGGACTACCGCCTGACGCTCTTCGAGCTCAGCGGACGGCAGATCTACGAATGGCAAGCCCGGGGCAGCATCGCCCGCAGTGTCGGTGACGTCGAGGACGCGGTGCTTGGGCTGCGCTCCGCGATGCGCGATGCCGCGGCACAGTTTTTGATCGCATTCCACGATCCGCCACAAATTCAATGGTGGCTGCTGGAGCCCGGTTCGGCCTTCGAGGACGCGCCACCCCCGGCCGGCCCGTTTTGACGGAGGGATCCATGTGTCGCGCTGGCGTGCCACTAGTGCTCTTCCTCGCCGGGGTGATCGGCGCCTGCGTTCCGGTCCCGACACCGGGCGAGGTCGACGACATCGACGTACCCTTTTTCGAGACCGCCTTCCTGGAACCGGGTGAAGGTATCGTCATTCAAGGCGATCCTCGCCATTTGGACCAAGAAACCGAACTTCTGGAATGTCTGCGTGACGGCATCGAAGAGGCCGACCCACCCCTTCGCATCATCCCAACCCAGGGGTTCCGCGATGCCTTCTTTCCCTGGTTCGAGCCTTCGACCTCGCCCAAAGACGAGGCCGACTTCGAGCGCGTGTTGGCCGAGCCGCGGGTCCAGGCCAAATTGGCGTCGATGAACGTGCGCCACTTCGTCTCGCTCAAGGCCGACACCTCCGAGACCGAAATGGGCGGCGTCGAGATGATCGCGGTCGGCGCGACGGGAAATACGAGAACCTCCCGCGTGACGGCGGAGGTCGTCGACCTGCGTTCGGGCGAGGCCCTCGGCGAGGCCGGCGTCACCGTCAGCGGCAAGCAATTGTTCCTCCACTATACCATTTTCGGCGCCGTGCTTTTCGCCACCACCGAGACCACGGCCTGCGAGGAGCTAGGTCGGAACCTGGCGGCGGTCCTCAACGGCCAAGCCATATCCTACCCCGATGAGGCGTTCGAGGGCCGGCACGGCACCACGGCTAGACCTTGAAAAACCAGAACCAGAACGCGCTGACGAGGACGACCGAGCCGGCGAAGACCAAAAGCGCGATTGCGGCCCAGAAGGTGCGCGGCTGAGCGGCGCGCCGTATGACGGAAAAGTTCATCCTGACCTGTCCCGTGGCGACGGCGGCACGAGCCATGGCCAGTGCGAAGACCCCGAGCCAGAACACGGCGAGCCCACCCCAGAAGCGGCCCCACCATAAGTCCTCGACGACCAGCAGGGGCAGCCCGCAGAGGAGGAACAAGGCTGCGGCGATCCAGGTCAATCGGGTATAGATCATGGCTTGTTCGCAGGGGTCCCGTCTCTCACCAACCGATCCATTGTATCCAACGCCCGTGATAGTCGGCCCGCGCGATGACCTTCTCCTCGCCGTTCGGCCAGGTGGTCAGCGTCAAGGCCGCGCCCGGCTCCATGTCGTCCGCCTCCAACCGCAGCCAGGCCAGGGGGCGCGCGGGGGTCGCTCGACGGCCGGCCTCATGCACGAGAGCCTCGCCGCGCTTTTTGCTCCGCTCGGGGAAATATTGCCAAGCGATGGTGTGAAAGATCACATGAGCGCAGCGGTCATGCTGTTCGCGAAGACGGTGCTCCAGCCAAGCGATGGCGTCACTTTCGTCCACCCGCTCGCCTGTCCCGGCCGCCAGCTCCAACGCCGCCCGAGTCATGGCGAGGCGCTCGGCCTGATCGGCCCAGATATAGGACAGGGCACGCACGCGGTCGGCCGGCCGCGCAGGATCGAGGGGCCTGAGGTCGCAACCCGCCCGAGCGACAATCCTCACCTCGGCCCCCGGCGGCGGCGCCCCCTCCCATCGCGGAGACAGCGAAACCGGCGAGAGCGGATCACCGAACT
>JBFELD010000279.1:0-4089 GCA_041552375.1 Kiloniellaceae bacterium
GCCGATCTCGGTCGAGCCGGTGAAGGAGAGTTTGCGCACCGTCGGGTTGGAGGTCATCTCGCCACCGATGGCGGCGGCCGAGCCGGTGACCACATTGAACACGCCCTTCGGCACACCGGCACGCTCGGCCAGCACGGCCAAGGCCAAGGCCGAATAGGGCGTCTGGGTCGCGGGCTTGGCGACGATGGGGCAGCCGACCGCCAGCGCCGGCGCACACTTCCGCGTGATCATCGCCGAGGGGAAGTTCCACGGCGTGATCGAGGCAACGACGCCCACCGGCTGCTTGAGCACCACGATCCGCTTGTCGGCCTGATGGCCGGGGATGACATCGCCGTAGATGCGCTTGGCCTCCTCGGCGAACCACTCCAAAAAGCTTGCCGCATAGACCACCTCGCCCATGGCCTCGGCCAGGGGCTTGCCCTGTTCGCTGGTCATGATGCGGGCGAGGTCCTCCTGGTTCTCGAGCATCAGCTCGTACCAGCGCCGGAGGACACCCGCCCGCTCTTTCGCGGTTTTGGCGCGCCAAGCTGGCCAGGCGGCGTCCGCCGCCTCGACGGCCCGACGAGTTTCATCCGTGCCCAGTTTCGGGATGCTGCCGATCACCTGCTGAGTGGCGGGGTTGTTCACCTCGACCACGGCGCCATCGTCAGCGCCGACCCACTCGCCGCCGATGTAACACTGCTGCCGAAATAGGGTCTCGTCCTTGAGGCCGGATATCATGGATGTTCCTCCGCTGCCGCCCCGCACCAATCGTGGGCATGTGATCTCTGGGGTTTCGGGCGAGTATAGTCACCGGCGAAGCGATGACAATCATGGGCGGAACATTACGAACAGGTAACTTGCCGCAAACCGCCTGAAGCCCCATGTTTAAGTGAGTCGGGGCTATATTCAAGCTTCTGTTTTGCATCAGGAAAATAACTTAATATATTGATTGAAATTTTTTTTATGTTGTCGTGAGGAAGGAGAAAACAGTATGGGCATCGCCGAGACCATCGCCCTGTCCATGGGAATCGCTTGGGCCAGCGGCATCAACCTCTATGCCACGCTCGCGACCCTTGGCATCCTTGGCGCGACAGGTCATATGGTCCTGCCCGAAGAGCTACAGATCCTTCAAGATCCCATCGTCATCGCCGCGGCGGGTTTCATGTACATGGTGGAATTCTTCGCCGACAAGGTGCCGGGCGTCGATACCACTTGGGACACCTTGCACAGCTTCATCCGCATTCCCGCCGGCGCGATCCTGGCAGCGCAAGCGATGGGCGACGTCAGCCCGGCGGCCGAGGTTGCCGCGCTCATCATCGGCGGCGGGCTCGCGGCCTCGACCCACACCCTGAAGGCCGGAACGCGGGTCCTGATCAACACCTCGCCAGAGCCCTTCAGCAACTGGTTCGCCTCGATCACCGAGGATGTGATCGTGGTCGGCGGCCTGGCGTTGTCGCTGACCCACCCGATCGCCTTCCTGGTCGCGCTCGGCATCTTCGTGGCTCTCGCCATCTGGCTGATCCCCAAGATCTGGCGCGGCATCAAGGTGGTCTTCGGCAAGTTGATGCGCCTCTTCGGCGTGAAGACAGCCGACCCGCCCGAAGGGCAGCAGGGGAAGGAAGGTCTGTTCCAGCCCAATCTCCTGCGCAGCGAGGGTCCTGACGAGCCCCGGCGGATCGAGTGAGGGCCGCTCAAGGCTCGCCCGCGCCCGCCTCCGGCTTGAGGTAGACTTCAATCACTTCGTCGTAGCGCACGTCACCCACCTCCGGCGTGCCGATCTGGCTGCAGAAACCGATGAAGCGATAGCCGCAGGCCGTCAGCCCCAAGGCGGTCATCGCTTGATCAGAACTGCGTTGCGTGCAGACCCGCTTGGCCAAAACCGGATCCCCGTCCTCGATCTCCGAGCGGTCCCCCCGGCAAGCAAACGCTACGGGCTCGGCAAAAAAGAGGTTTCCGAAGAAGCCCCCCTCATGGATCGTGAAGGCCGACAGGTCGTCGTCGCTTGGCCGCAAGGCGGGATTGTCTGAATTGGCCGCCCGCAGGGACACCGACACCGCGCCACCGGTGCCGTCCTTGAGAGCGAGGATGCAGGCGCTCACCCAGCGTTGCTCGCTCTCCGTCATGGAAGTCTCCAACCAACCGGGCGCCAAGCCCATCGACCCCGGAAAGTCGAACCGTTGGCCGTCCTTCTCGGCATAGGCCCCTCCCTCCGCCGGCAAAGCGCAGGTGGCGAGGTAACTCAACATCTCGCGACCGTTCGCGCTATCGACCATGGGAACCCCGACCAGCTCTTGATAGGTCGAGGTGTCGGGATCGCCTTGCGCGCGCGCCTCGACGGGCCCCAAGGCAAAGGTCAAGATAGTCATCATAAGAACAGTCCGCAGGAACGGCATGGCATTACTTTCGATAAGCTCGGCCCGCAACGACCGCTCAACAGCGAGCATAGCAGAGAGGCGGGCCCCTCCGAAAGGCCGAGACCCGCTTGGCACGGGCACCTGGACTTGACCTGGCGGACCGGATAACGCAGGGATCGGTGGCGGCCCCGCATCGCCAGGGGCCCGTGTCACCATGAGCGGAGCCCCCATGACCCATTGGCGAATGACCGAAGCGCCGGGCGGCCCCTTCCAGGCCGGCCCGCGTCACGCGAAGACCGGCATCGCTTATTCCTCCACCTTGGCGTCGCTGACCGACCCCGGACGGGGCGAGCCGTTCTTTCGGCACCGGCCGCAAAGCCTCGAGGCGCTGGCGGCCGAGATGGCGCGCCTGGCCTACCGCGACTTCGGACCCGGCGGACGGGTGCTGAGCCAGACCTTGTCGTCGATCGACTTCGTCCTGGAGAGCGCGCCCTTCGACGATGGCAACACCCAGGCCTTCCTCGCCGGCTCGGCCCATCTGCGCGTGCTGTCGATCCGCGGCAGCGACGACCTGCGCGCCTGGCAGACCAACGCCCGGACCCGTCCCGTCTCCTGGGAAGGGCCCGGCCTGGTGCACGAAGGCTTCGCCGAGGCCTGGCGCAAGGCCCACGAGACATGGGCTCCGGTTCTGGCCGCCGGCAAGGAAAGTGGCCGGCCTTTGCTTGTTACCGGCCACTCCCTGGGCGGCGCCTTGGCGACCCTGACGGCGGCCCATCTCCCGCATTCCCTGCTCTACAGCTTCGGGGCGCCGCGGGTCGGCAACCGGGCCTTCGCCTATGCGCTGGATCGCCACGCCGAGCGCCTGCACCGCTACGTCAACTACCGCGATCCGGTGCCGCTGCTGCCGCCGGGGCTGCTGGGCTATCGCCATTGCGGGACGGCCTATCACATCGGCCGGCAGGGCGTCGTCCGCGCCTTGCCCCCGACACGCCGACGCGTGCGGCTGCGGGACATGGACGCGCTCATGGCCCGGGTCAAACGCGCGTTTCGGGACCGGAACCTGGCGCTACGCAACGACCTGACCGACCACGCCCCGCTAAACTACGTCTCGGCGTTGAGGTGATGGAAGGGCGGTGCGGATCACTCCGCCGCTTTCGGCACTGGCATGTTGTAAGGCTTCTTGCCCAAGAGCTTCACCAGGCCAATGACGCTCATGATGAAGACATAACCGCCGATCCCGAGGACCATGATCGAAAAAGACGTGTGCAGATCCAATATAAAACCGAACTGTAATTGTCCCGTCATAAAGACGATAAAAATCATTCCAAACCAAATGCTTAGAAAAAGCAGCGCCTTGAAAAACAGTCTTATTTGGCTATCGAAGTGGTTCCTGTAGAGGCTGTTTTGTGGAGTTTCCCAGCGCCATGCGAAGGCGGCAAGCATCCCGATGACGGCCGTAATGCCAAGTGCGAACGTGAAAAGGTAAAGGATCCAAACGATCGCCACGACCACGCCCACACCGGATTCGTTGTACTCGACAACGTCCGTATAAGGGCCACTGGCGCTTGGCAATTCATCCGACGAAGAGGTCAAGTCGGAGTAGCAGTGCTTACATTTGATGGCCCCGACCGCGATCTCCTCCTTACAGAAGGGACAGAGCGTCGACTCACTCTTGAAACCAGCCACGTTACATACTCCGTTCAAAGCCTAAGCGTATCACCTACTCCAGTATAAGACGTGGCCCGTCCGTTAA